>JAEXJH010000689.1 GCA_023445955.1 Pseudomonadota bacterium | reverse complement strand
GGCCCCGACGGCGGTCAATGTCTTCATCCAGACCCGCACCTACGGCGTTTGGCCACGCGGCGCCGCCCGGATCGTGGCCCTGACCACGGCGATTTCGGCGATCACCCTGTCGGTCGTGGCGTTGCTGCTGACAGCCCGCAGCTAAGGCTTGGTCAGCAAATTCGAGCCTGATACAGCGCCGGCCTTGCGCTGCTCGCCGGCCGCCCAGCCGGCTGGGCAGTCGCCGAGCCGGCGATAGCGGCGCGCCTGCACCACCTTGCCGATGTCGGCCTGCAGCGGCTGCAAAGCGAAGCGGACGGTGAAGTCGCTGACCGGATCGCCCTTGACCGAGGTGTAGAGGCCAAAGCGCTGGCCATTGGCCTGGCAGCGGCCGACATGCTCGGTCGCGGTGTCGGTCGCCGGCTTGCCATAGGGCTCGCACGGCTGCCCACCGATGCTGGGCTCGACCCGGGTGAAGGACGAGATCAGTTCGGAATTGGCGCAGACCTCGACCACGCCGGTCTGGCCGCCGCTGTCCTCGACAATCTCGACGCGCCAGAACGACGGCGGCGGGATGGCGGTCGCGGGCGCGCGATCCTCGCCATTCTGGCCACAGGCGCTCAGGCCCAGTACGAGCGTCAGTCCTATCCACGTCCGCATCGCGACGCCCCTTGAAGACTACAAGCGTAAATCAACGCGCAAGTCGGCGCCTCGTCAAGCGTCGGGCATGAAAAAGGGGACGCCTTTCGGCGTCCCCTCTGTCATTCGGGTTGTCCCGGCGATCAGGCCGCCAGGATCGCCTTCACGGCGGCCAGGCCTTCGTTGGCCTTGCTGTCGTCCGGCGCGCCGCCTTGGGCGAAGTCGGCCTTGCCGCCCGCGCCCTGGCCGCCCATGGCGATCACGGCGGCCTTGGCCAGGTCGGCGGCGCTGAACTTGCCGGTCAGGTCGGCGGTGACCGCCACCGTGACGGCGGCCTTGCCGTCCGAGGTGCCGACCAGGGCGACGACGCCGCCTTCGGTCAGCTGCTTCTTGAACTCCTCGGCGACGCCGCGCAGCTCCTTGCCGCCGACGCCGTCCAGGACGCGGGCGATCAGGGCCGTGCCGTTGACGTCTTCCGGACCGGCAGCAGCGCCACCGCCGCCGCCCAGGGCCAGCTGCTTCTTGGCGTCGGCCAGTTCCTTCTCGAGGCGCTTGCGGTCGGCGATCAGGGCGTCGACGCGCGCGCCGACTTCGGCGACCGGGGTCTTGAACTGGTCGGCCAGCGACTTGGCGACGCCCGCCTGGTCCAGCAGGAAGCGACGGGCCGCCTCGCCGGTCAGGGCCTCAATGCGGCGCACGCCGGCGGCGACGCCCTGCTCCGAGACGATCTTGAACAGGGCGATGTCGCCGGTGCGGGCCACGTGGGTGCCGCCGCACAGCTCGACCGAGTAGGCCTTGGCCTCGTCGGCCAGCGACTTGCCGAGCGTGAGCACGCGAACGCTGTCGCCGTACTTTTCGCCGAACAGCGCCACGGCGCCGGCCTCGATGGCCTCCTGCGGGGCCATTTCCTTGGTCTCGGCCGGGACGTTCTGGCGGATGACTTCGTTGACCTCGGCCTCGATGCGGTCGAGTTCCTCGGCGGTCAGCGGACCGCCGTGGCTGAAGTCGAAGCGCATGCGCTCGCCGTCGACCATCTGGCCCTTCTGGGCGACGTGCGGGCCTAGCACGTGGTGCAGGGCAGCGTGCACCAGGTGGGCGGCCGAGTGGTTGGAGCGGGTGGTGTGGCGGCGCTCGGCGTCGACCGAGGCCACGACCTGGTCGCCGACCTTCAGATCCCCCGACAGCTCGACGCGGTGCACGAACAGCTCGCCGGCCTGCTTCTGGGTGTCGAGCACCTTGTTCTCCCGGCCGTTGGCTTCCAGCACGCCGGTGTCGCCGGCCTGGCCGCCGCTCTCGGCGTAGAAGCTGGTGCGGTCCAGCACGACCTCAGCAGTCACGCCGGCCGAGGCGCTTTCGACCTCGACGCCGTCGACGACGATCGCCTTCACGACGCCGGTGGTCTCGGTGTTCTCATAACCGACGAAGTCGGTCGCGCCGGCCTTTTCCTTGATCGCGAACCAGGCGGCGGCGCCGGCCTGTTGGCCCGAGCCGGCCCAGTTGGCGCGCGCCATCTGGCGCTGCTTTTCCATGGCGGCGTCGAAGGCGTCGGTGTCGACCGTCAGGCCCTTGGCGCGCACGGCGTCCTGGGTCAGGTCCAGCGGGAAGCCGTAGGTGTCGTAGAGCTTGAAGGCGGTGTCGCCGTCCAGCACGCCGCCGCTGGTCAGGTTGGCGGTGGCCTCGTCCAGCAAGCCCATGCCGCGGCCCAGGGTGACGCGGAAGCGCTCTTCTTCCTGGCGCAGGGTCTCGACGATCGAGGCCTCGGCGCGGCGCAGTTCCGGATAGGCCTGGCCCATCTCGGCCACCAGGGTCGGGGCGAGGCGGTGCATCAGCGGCTCTTGCGCGCCCAGCAGATAGGCGTGGCGCATGGCGCGGCGCATGATCCGGCGCAGGACGTAGCCGCGGCCTTCGTTCGATGGCGTCACGCCATCGGCCAGCAGGAACGACGACGAACGCAGATGGTCGGCGATGACGCGGTGCGACGGGGCCTGGTCGCCCTCGGCCTTGACGCCGGTCAGTTCGACCGAAGCGGCGATCAGGGCCTTGAACAGGTCGACGTCGTAGTTGTTGTGCACGCCCTGCAGGACGGCCGCGACGCGCTCCAGGCCCATGCCCGTGTCGATAGAGGGCTTGGGCAGCGAGACGCGCTCGCCGCCGGCCAGCTGCTCGAACTGCATGAAGACGAGGTTCCAGATCTCGATGAAGCGGTCGCCGTCCTCATCGGGGCTGCCCGGAGGACCGCCGGGGATGCCTTCGCCGTGGTCGAAGAAGATTTCCGAGCACGGACCGCAGGGGCCGGTGTCGCCCATGGACCAGAAGTTGTCGCTGGTCGGGATGCGGATGATGCGATCGTCGGCCAGGCCAGCGATCTTCTTCCACAGGTCGGCCGCCTCGTCGTCGGTGTGATAGACCGTGACCAGCAGCTTTTCCTTCGGCAGGGCGAAGTCGCGGGTCAGCAGGGTCCAGGCGTGGTGGATCGCCTGTTCCTTGAAGTAGTCGCCGAACGAGAAGTTGCCCAGCATCTCGAAGAAGGTGTGGTGGCGGGC
>JAEXJH010000688.1 GCA_023445955.1 Pseudomonadota bacterium | reverse complement strand
CTCTTGAGGCCTTACCAGACGCCCGTATTGGGCATCGAGGCCCACGGCTCGGCGGCGGGCAGGTTGCCGTCCTGCAGCAGCTCGACCGAGACGCCGTCCGGCGAGCGCACGAACGCCATGTGGCCGTCGCGCGGCGGGCGGTTGATCGTCACGCCCATGTCCATCAGGCGCTGGCAGGTCTCGTAAATATCGTCCACGCGGTAGGCCAGGTGACCGAAATTGCGGCCGCCCTGATACTCCTCGTCGTCCCAGTTGTAGGTCAGCTCGACCAGCGGGGCCTTGCGCTCCTTGGCGGCTTCCAGGTCTTCCGGCGCGGCCAGGAACACCAAGGTGAAGCGGCCCTTCTCGTTCTCCATGCGGTAGGCTTCCTGGAGGCCCAGGCCGCCGCAATAGAACCGCAGCGAGGCGTCCAGATCACGGACACGGACCATGGTGTGCAGATAGCGCAAGGCAAAGCCTCCTGAGCAAGAAACCGGTGTCGGTATAGACCTCGGCCCAGGCCGGGAAAATCCACTAAACGGCGGGTTCGCGGTCGCGGGTCTGGCGACGCCACAGGGCCGCGTACTCGCCGCCAGCCTCCAGCAGGGCCTCGTGGCGGCCGCGCTCGACCACCTTGCCGCGGCGCAGGACCACGATCTCGTCGGCGTCGGCGATGGTCGACAGGCGGTGAGCCACGACCAGGGTCGTGCGGCCAGCCCTCGCCTTGCGCAGGGTCGCCTGGATGGCCGCCTCGGTGCGGCTGTCCAAGGCGCTGGTCGCCTCGTCCAGGATCAGCACGCGCGGCTCGGCCAGCAGCGCCCGGGCGATGCCCACCCGCTGGCGCTCGCCGCCGGAGAGCTTCAGGCCACGCTCGCCGACCTTGGTGTCCATGCCTTCCGGCAGGTTGCGGATGAACTCGCCCAGCTCGGCGGCTTCGGCGGCGGCCCAGACCTCGGCCTCGCTGGCGCCGGGACGGGCGAAGGCGATGTTGGCGGCCAGGGTGTCGTTGAACAGGGCGACATCCTGCGGGACCAGGGCCACGGCGCGGCGCAGCGAGGCCTGCTTCAGGTCGCGCAGGTCGTGGCCGTCCAGGGTGACGCGCCCCGCCTGTGGGTCGATCATCCGCAGGGCCAGACGCACCAAAGTCGTCTTGCCCGCGCCCGAGGGACCAACGATGGCCATCGTGCTGCCGGGCGCGACGGTCAGGGAAACGTCCGACAGCCCCTCCGATCGCGCGCCATGGCGGAACGAGACGTTCTCGAACGCGACTGCCCCGCCACGCTGGTCGGCGCAGGGCGGTAAGTCCTGGGCGTTGGGCGCGTCGGCGACGTCGGCGGTCTGGCGGCGCAGCTCCAGCATCGCCTCCATGTCGATCAGCGACTGGCGGATCTCGCGATAAGCAAAGCCCAGGATGTTCAGCGGGGCGTAGAGGTTGATCAGGATCAGCACGGCGGCGGTGACGTCGCCCGGCCCGATCTTGCCCGCAGCGGCCTGCGCGCCGGCCAGCACGGCCATGCCGCCCAGGCCCAGGCTCATCACCGCAGACTGGACGATGTTCAAGAGGTTCAGCGAGTTGGTCGCCTTGACCTGAGCCTCGCCATAGACGTCCAGCGCTTTGCCGTAGCCCGCCACGGCTCGCGTCTCGCCGCCGAACGACTTGACGGTCTCGTAGTTCAGCAAGGCGTCGACGGCCCGGCCCGCGGCCTCGGCGTCGGCCTCGTTCAGAACCCGGCGATGGCCGATGCGCCAGTCGGAGATGGCGAAGGTGGCGTAGCCGTAGACGGCCACGGTCAGCAGGGCCACGGCCGCGAACCGCCAGTCATAGGCCTTGGCCAGGACGATGGCGGCCATGACCAGCTCGACGCCGGTCGGGGCGACGTTGAAGACCAGGCCCCGCAGCAGGAAGTCCATCGACCGCGCGCCACGATCGATGGTCCGCGACAGGGCGCCGGTGCGCTTGGACTGGTGGAAGTCGATCGACAGCGACAGCGCGTGGGCGAAGGTCTCAACCGCCGCGCGGTTCTGGGCGGCCTGGGCGACCGGCGTGAACACCGCGTCGCGCGCCTGGGGCGCGGCGGCTGAGATGAATCGGATCAGCGCCCAGCCGCCCGCCAGGCCGGCAAAGGCCCAGGTGACGGCGACGACGGCGCTCTGCCCGGCCGACAGCTGATTGACCGCCTTGCCCAGCATCAGCGGCGCCAGCACGCCCAGCGCCTTGCCGGCCAGGGTCAGCAACAGCGCCACGGTCACGCGCCACTTCAGGCCTGGAGCCTCCGAGCGCAGCACCAACTGCACCAGATCGCCCATGGCCCGCCAGAAACGGACCGGCTGGTCGGCCTTGGCGATCGCGCCCGGGACGGCAGCTCGCCCCGCCGAGGGCGGTCCGCCCATGCCTCTCACTGAGAACCGCCGATCAGATAGGTGGTCTGGATTCCACCGCCGGGCGTCATCCAGTCGACCCGCCAGCCGGAGGCCATGCGATCGGCGCGGACCGGGCCGTAGACCAGCGGCGCGGCCGGCGAGACGGCCACGGCGACGGCGGTCTCTCCACCCTCCCCGGCCACCTGGATGTCGTGGACGCCCGGAGCCAGTGCATCGGTCAGCGAGATGTTGAAGCGCCCTTCGTCATTGGTCATGGCGCCGCCACGCGTGACGCGATCGACGCGGACGTTGAGACCCGCCCCGGGATTGGCGACGCCGGAGACCACGGCCCCGCCCTCGCGATCGACATCGATGGTCAGGATGCGCGGCGAACTGGAATCGGCGGCCAGGCGGCGCGCGCCGGCGCCGGCCCGCAGCAGGGCGACCTCGCCGCTGTCGGCGACCATCACATAGCCCTCGGCCTGGACCGTGCGGCCGGCCTGGGTCGAGGACAGCCCGAACAGGCGCACGCCGGGCTCGTTGGGCACGGTGACGCTCCACTGCCCCAGGCCGTCGATCTTGCCCATCATCACCTCGCCGGTGGGCGAGCCCAGGCGCAGGTCGGCGTCCGGCGCGCCGTGACCCGAGATGACGACACCGTTGGCGGCGCGGCGCGTTCCTTCCAGGGTCGGCGGCGCCAGATAGCCGGCTTCGGCGCTTTCAGACTTGTCGGCCGTCGCCTTGGACGGCGTCGGCGCGCCGGACCCGCAGGCGGCCAGCAAAACGGCGGCCAGCCCCGGGGCGAGGATCTGCGGCTTGAAAGCCCGGAGGCGAATCCTGATCATGCGGCCTCAGATAGGAACGGGCGCGCGAAACCGCGCGCTTTTTTGTGGAGTGGACGACGATGCCCAACGAGTCTAGCCGCCTGGGCTCCGTCTGCGTCTACTGCGGGTCCTCCGACGACGCCGATCCCCGCTACATCACCGACGCCTTCGCCATCGGCGAAAGCTTCGCCCGCGCGGGCCTGAAACTGATCTATGGCGGCGGCGGCGTCGGCCTGATGGGCGCTACCGCCCGCGGCGCGCATTCGGCCGGCGGCAAGGTGCTGGGCATCATCCCGACCTTCCTGCGCGGGCGCGAGCAGCCGTTCGACGACGTCGAGACCGTGGTCGTCGACAACATGCATGAGCGCAAGATGATGATGTACGAGCAGGCGGATTCGTTCGTCGTGCTGCCCGGCGGCATCGGCACGCTGGAAGAAATCGTCGAATTGCTATCTTGGCGCCGTTTAGATCTTCACCAGAAGCCGATTGTGTTCCATAACCCCGGCGGTTTCTGGGACCCGTTCTTCGCGCTGATCCGCCATACGATCGAAGCGCGCCTGACTCCCCCTACCCTGGTCGACGCCTGGCGCTCGGTCGAGAAGGCGCAGGACGTCACGCCGACCCTGCTGGCCTGGGACGAAGAAATCTACCAATCGGGCGCTCCGGCCACGCTTCGGCCATTGACTTAGTTTTCAAAAGCAACGCACTATGCGACCGAGCCCACCGTTCGTCGAACGGCGCGAGCTCATGCGTCGGAACTCCCATCCGGCGCGGGGATAGGAGATCTAGGAATGCGTACCGCTGTTTTCGCGGGCCTGGCGGCCTGCGTTCTGATGTTTGCCGGTTCGGCCAACGCCGCCGACACCGAAAGCGCTTCGCTGAAGCTGAAGACCGCCACCACCACCGAACAATTCATCCACGAAGGCTCGGTCTGGCGCTGCAAGGGCGACGCCTGCAGCGCGCTGACCGTGCCGTCCCTGCCGATCGCCCGCGCCTGCCGCCGCGTGGCGGGTCAGATCGGCGAACTGACCATGTTCAGCTACCGCGGCAAGTCGCTGGACGACGCCGGCCTGGCCGACTGCAACACGGCCGCCAAGAAGAGCTAAGGCGCTTTAGAGCGTACAAAAGCAAAGGCCTCCGCCAGCGATTGGCGGAGGCCTTTTTCTTGAGGGCGCGGGCCCCAGCGAGACGCCTACTTCCGTCCGGATTTCGCGGACGACGACTTCTGCGGCTTCGGACTCGACCGGCCTCCGACCAGCATTCCGCCCAGCAGGGCGAACGAGAACATGGCGTGGTTCATCTTCGATACATTCATGGCGGCGTCTCCCAGACATAGCCGTTAGGACCAGGAGACGCGCGCGGCTTACAGGGGTTCTCACCCTCCTAGTCGTCAGCGCGTCGAGGGCAAGCATGCGCTCACTGTGACGCTCCGCAAGCATAAATAATCCGTATAGAGATCATATCAGCCGGCGGACAATCTCGCTGCAGCGCACTGAATGGGCTCAAGATTATAATCTGTATACGGCGCGATTTTGCGCTATCCCAAATGCAGCAAGGCTTTGCAGTCCAAGGC
Organism: Pseudomonadota bacterium; assembly: GCA_023445955.1. GTDB lineage: Bacteria > Pseudomonadota > Alphaproteobacteria > Caulobacterales > Caulobacteraceae > Caulobacter. The sequence continues at coordinate 913 of JAEXJH010000688.1, read as the reverse complement.
GCTGCGGCCGCAACCCTCGGACGCGTTCAGCGCCGCCGCTCTCCCACGCCGCGCAGAAAAAAGCCGCCCGCGTCGGCATGACGCAGGCGGCTTGGTCTTCGGGACCGCTTGGTCCGTAGGCTGTTCTAGGCCGCGGCGTCGAACGAGAGCGACTCGTAGCGCTTCAGGTGGTGATCGACCGAGCCGAATAGGCCCTCGATCAGGCTGGCGCGCTTGAAATAGTGGCCGATGGCCAGCTCGTCGGTCATGCCCATGCCGCCATGGACCTGGATGGCGTTCTGGCCCACGAACTTGCACGCGCGACCGATGCGCACCTTCATGGCCGAGGCGGCCTTGGCGCGCTCGGCGGCGCTTTCGTCGACCTTGATGGTTGCCATGTAGATCATCGACACCGACTGCTCGACCTCGATGAACATGTCGACCATGCGGTGCTGCAGCACCTGGAAGTTGGCGATGGCCGTGCCGAACTGCTTGCGCTGCTTGGCATAGTCCAGCGTGCCCTCGTGCAGCTTGCGCAGCACGCCCACGGCTTCGGCGCCGACGGCCACGGTGGCCTCGTCGATCACCTGGTTGACCAGGTCCAGACCGTCTTCCGAGATCAGCGCGTCGGCCGGAACCGAGACGTTCTCGAAATAGACTTCCGAGGCGCGGTTGCCGTCGACGGTCGGGTAGTCGCGGGTGACGACGCCCGGCAGGGTCTTGTCGATCAGAAACACGCCGACGCCGCCGGCGTCGCGCTGGGCGCCGCCGGTGCGGGCCGTGACGATCAGGTGGCTGGCGCACGGCGCGCCCACGACCACGGCCTTGTGGCCATTCAGGACCCAGCCCGAGCCGTCCTTCTTGGCCGTCGTCTTCAGATCCTGCCAGGTGTAGCGGCCCTGCGGCTCGGCATAGGCGAAGGCGACGGTGGTTG
>JAEXJH010000687.1 GCA_023445955.1 Pseudomonadota bacterium | reverse complement strand
GGCGATCACCATCCACCTCGTCCGCGGCGGCGGCGGCTTCGGCCGGCGGCTGAACAACGACTACATGGTCGAGGCCGCGGCGATCGCCGCCAAGGCCGGCGCGCCGGTCAAGCTGATCTGGACGCGTGAAGACGACATGCGCCACGACTTCTATCGTCCTGGCGCCTGGCACAACCTGACCGCAGGCCTCGACGCCGCGGGCAAGGTCACGGCCTGGAAGGACCACTTCGTCAGCTTCGGCGAGGGCGACAAGTTCGCGCCCAGCTGCGGCTTCAACGCCACCCAGTTCCCGTGCCGGGCGCTGGACAACTACCGCGTCGATGTCTCGGTCATGCCGCTGGGCATGCCGACCGGGCCGCTGCGGGCGCCGGGCAACAACGCCTTCGGCTTCGTGATCCAGAGCTTCACCGACGAGCTGGCCGTGGCCGCCGGCAAGGACCCGGTCGCCTTCCGCCGCGAGATGCTGGGCGAACCGCGCCTGCTGGGCGAGGCGGGCAAGGGCGACAGCTTCCACACCGGCCGCATGCGCGGCGTGCTCGACCTCGTCGCCGAGAAGTCCGGCTGGGGCCGCAAGCTGCCCAAGGGCTCGGGGATGGGCGTCTCGTGCCACTACAGCCACCTGGGCTATGTGGCGGTGGTCATGCAGGTGACGGTGAAGGACGGCGTGCTGAAGATCGACAAGGTCTGGGCCGCCGCCGACGTCGGCCGCCAGATCGTCAATCCGAACGGCGCCGAGCAGCAGATGCAGGGCTCGATCCTGGACGCCATCGGCTCGACCCTGCGCCAGGAGATCACCTTCGAGAACGGTGCGGCCAAACAGGGCAACTTCAACACCTTCCCGCTGCTGCGCATGGCCGAGGCGCCGGAGGTCGAGGTCCACTTCAAGCTGTCGGACAACAATCCGACGGGCCTGGGCGAGCCGGCCTATCCGCCGACCCCGGCGGCGCTGTGCAACGCCATCTTCGCCGCCACCGGCAAACGCATCCGCAGCTTGCCGATCGGCGACCAACTGGCCTAGGACCGGGGCGTATTTCTCAGCAGGACTTTTCCATGTCGCAGGTCACCGTCGTCAGCCACCCGCTCGTCCAGCACAAGCTGACCAAGATGCGCGACAAGCAGACCTCGACGAAGACCTTCCGCGCCCTGATGCGCGAGGTCGCGACCCTGATCTGCTACGAGATCACCCGCGACCTGCCGATGGATCCGGTGCAGATCGAGACCCCGGTCGCCCCGACCACGGCCTATGAGATTGCCGGCAAGAAGCTGGTCTTCGCCCCGATCTTGCGGGCGGGTCTCGGCATGTGCGAGGGCATGCTGGATCTGGTGCCGTCGGCGCGCGTGGCCCACATCGGCCTCTATCGCGACCACGAGACGCTGGAAGCGGTCGAGTACTACTTCAAGGCGCCGGAAGACATCGCCGGCCGCCTGGTCATCGTCGTCGATCCGATGCTGGCCACCGGTCACTCGGCCATCGCGGCGATCACGCGCCTGAAGCAGGCGGGCGTCACCAGCCTGCGCTTCGTCTGCCTGCTGGCGGCCCAGCCGGGCGTCGAGGCGCTGCAGGCCGCGCACCCCGATGTGCCGATCTGGACGGCGGCGGTCGACGCGACCCTGAACGAGCACGGCTACATCGTGCCTGGCCTGGGCGATGCCGGCGACCGGACATTCGGAACGCGCTAGCCGCTACTTCTTGGCGTCCTTGACGGCGTCCTTCAGGTCGCCCTGCTTGAGGTTGCCGGCGACCTTGTCCTTCTTGCCTTCGCTCTTCAGGTCCTTGTCGCCGATCACCTTGCCGACGCCGGACTCGACCTTGCCGACCGTCTCCTGCTTGCGGCCGGCTTCCTTGTCGCAGGCGCTCAAGCCCGCCAGGGCGATGGTCGAGGTCAGGGCGAGGACGAGGGTGCGTTGCAGGGTCATGGTCGAGCTCCGTGTTGTCCGCAAGGAACGCAAACGGAGCCTTAAGCGATCCAAGGCCTAGTTCGGCAGCGCCTTGACGAAGGCCTTCACCACGGTCGCGGAGTTGTCCGAGGCCAGCGCCATGAAGGTGTGCATCTCGTTTGCGCCCGCGCCGCCGCCGGCCAGGTCCGACAGGCTGCGGAAGGCGATGAATGGGGTCTTGTTGACCAGGGCCACATGGGCGACGGCGGCGCTTTCCATGTCGACCACGCGGGCCGCGAACGTGGCGCGCAGGTATTTGCGGTAGCCGGCGTTGTCGAGGAACACCGGGGCCGAGACGCCGTTGCCGCCCACGACGACCTTGGGCGGATGGACCAGGCACTTGTCGGCGGCGCAGCGCTGCAGGGCGACTTCGGCGGCGACCTTGCGGGCTGCGTCCAGCAGGGCCGGATCGGCCGGGAACCAGACGCGGGCCGGCGTCGACAGGTCCGCGCCCGGCAGGATGATCGCCCGCGGATAGATCATGCCGTAGTTGGCCAGCGGGCTGTTGCGAATGCTGGACGAGACCTCGAAGCCCTTGTCGGTCTCGCGGGCGAAGGCGCTTTCCAGGTTCTGGGCCCACTGGTCGGCGACCACGACGTCGCCGATGTCCAGGCCCTCGTCGACGCCGCCGGCGATGCCGGAAAAGACGATACGGGTGATGTTGAAGCGGTCCAGCGCCATCTGGGTGGTCATGGCGGCGTTGACCATCGACACGCCGCTCAGGAACACAACCACCGGCTTGCCCTCCAGCCTGCCGGTCATGAATTGGACGCCGTGGATGTCGAAGGTCTTCTGCTCGCTGGTCGCGGCGTTCAGCGCGCCGATCTCGGGCGGGAAGGCCGAGATCACCGCCACGCGCGGGGTCTCGTCGAGGCGCTGGGCCAAGGCCGGCGAGGCGACGAGGAACAGGCAGGCCAGGATGAGAGCAGGCAGGCGCATGGCGACTCCGGAGCGGGACATCGCCTGCTTAGCGGTCAAGTCGCGCCGCCCCAAGGCCGCAGACCCATTCTGCGGTCATGATTTGCGTGCTGATCAACCCAGACGCCGGTTAGGCTGTTAATGATCGGGACAGACACACAAGGACAGTGTTCGGCTCATGCATGAAGGCCAGACTCCTCGACCGCTTCCCGATCGCTTCGGCGGGTGGGCGTCGGCCGTCGGACTGGGCCTCGCCGTCGTCGTTCTAGCGTGTGTGTGGATCGATATGCCCAGGCGTCTGGGCCACAACGCGCCGCTGTGGCTGGCCAACGCCGTCGCCCTGACCGTGCTGTTGCGCAGCCCGACGCAGCGCTGGCCCGTGCTGGTCGGCTTCGCGGCCGTCGGCACGCTGCTGGCCAGCCTGTCCCTCAAGGCTCCCCCTTTCCTGGCCGTGGGCCTGATGGTCGCCAATGTTTCCGAATACGTCTTTTGCGCCTGGGCGCTGCGCCGGACGGTCGGGCCGTCGATCGACATCGGTCGGCCACGCGATCTTGGGTTTCTGGCCCTGTTCGCCGTCTGCGGGCCGCTGATCTCGGGCGCGATCTCGACGGTGGTCTTCGCGGCGATGGGCTGGGGCCTGACGATGCGCGCGGTCAGCTGGGTTATCGCCAACGCCTTGGGGATCATGCTGATCACGCCGTGCCTGCTGGCGCTGAGCCAGGCGCGCGACCTGCTGGCCGAGCGACCGCTGCAGCGGCGCGGCTGGCTGCTCCTGGCCGCCCTCGACGCCGCGGCTCTGCTGGTGTTCGGCCAGACCCGCTATCCGCTGTTGTTCATCATCCCGCCGGTCCTGGCCTTCGTGGCCTTGGAGCTGGAAGTGCTGGGCGCGGCCATCGGCGTCGTGATGGTCGGCGCCGTGGCGGTGGTCTTCACGGCCATGGGCCTGGGTCCGGTCGGCCTGATCGCCAAGGACCTGACCGAACAGTCGCTGTTCCTGCAGCTCTTCCTGGTGGTGGCCATCTTCTCGGCCCTGCCGCTGGCCTCGACCAGCGCCCAGCGCCGCCGCCTCAAGGCCGAGGCCGAGGCGGCCGCTCAGGTGAAGGCCGAGTTCCTGGCCAATATGAGCCATGAGCTGCGCAC
>JAEXJH010000686.1 GCA_023445955.1 Pseudomonadota bacterium | reverse complement strand
GCGCCGCCGGCTCGGCCGGCGCGGGGGCGCTGGCCAACGTCCTGGGCTTCAGCCACGGCGTGGATGTGGCGCTGGCCCCGACGCACGGCCTGGTGCTGTTCGGCGCGCTGCTGCCGCTGGCGGTAGTAGGGTTCGTAGCCGCGTGGCGGCTGGGGCGGCGTTAGGCTTCCGTGACGATAAGCTTGGCCGCGGCCTCCAGCGCATCAAGCTCAACGGCGACCACCGACCAGATGATCGAAAAGCTGAGATCGTCATAGCCATGTGCGATGCGGTGGCGGAGATTGATTACATCTCGCCAATCGATCTCGGGCGTCAGCGCACGCGCCTCAAGCACATCTTAAAGGCGCTTTCGCCAATCGCCATGAGGTTCATGGCCACAGCGTCGCAAACAAGTTGATCGGCGAGAAATGCCGCTTGATCCATGCCTCGCGTAACTGCGAATGCGAGCGATGCCCGCCACGATCCGCCCGGCGTGCAAGGTGCTCGTCTTGTTAGACAAAGACCGCCTCATTCATCACCTGACGCTCCATCAACCGATGCAGTCCATCGATCGTCACGAGGTCAACCGGGCGTTCGAACAGCGCAGCAAGATCTCTTTCAAGCCTGAAGAAGCCAAATCCCGGCAGCACCTGCGGCGCGAACTCCACCAGCACGTCCACGTCGCTGTCCGGCCCCGCCTCGCCGCGCGCCGTCGAGCCGAACACGCCCACGCGCGCGACGCCGTAGCGGTCGAGCAGCGGCTTGGCCGCGCGCAGTCTGGCAAGGGCCTCGTCGAGGGTCATGCCGTGATCATAGCACGAAACACGCTCACGCTCGCTCCAGCGCCGTCGCTTCCACCAGTCTCACCACGTCGCCCATGATCTGCGTGATCCTGAAGTCCTTGGGCGTGTAGATCCGCGCCACGCCCATCTGTTTCAGGATCAGGGCGTCGGCTTCGGGGATGATGCCGCCGGCCACCACCGGGATGTCGCCGAGGCCTTCGGCGCGCATGACGCGGATGACCTCCTGCACGAGATCCAGGTGCGAGCCGGACAGAATCGACAGGCCCACCACGTGGGCGCGGCTTTCCTTGGCGCGGCGGACGATCTCCTCCGGCGTCGAGCGGATGCCGTCATAGACGACTTCCATGCCGACGGCGCGGGCGCGGGTGGCGATCTGTTCGGCGCCGTTGGAGTGGCCGTCCAGGCCCGGCTTGCCGACCAGATAGGTCAGCGTGCGGCCCAGCAGTTCGGAGACGCGCTCGACCTCGGCCTTCACCGCCTCGACGTCCTCGGCCTCATTGGTCGAGACGACGACCGCCACGCCGGTCGGGCCGCGATATTCGCCGAACACCTCGCGGAGCGCCCCGGCCCATTCGCCGGTAGTGACGCCGGCCTTGGCCGCCGCGATCGAGGGCTCCATGACGTTGCGGCCGTTGCGAGCGGCGGCTTGCAGGTCGGCGAGGGCGGCCTGCACCGCGCCGTCGTCACGTCCCTCGCGCCAGGCCTTCAAGCGGGTGACGACGTCGGCTTCCAGGCGCGGGTCGACCGTCTCGATCGCCCCCTCGCCCGCCGATAGCGGAGAGGCCTCGGTGTCGGTCCAGCGGTTGACGCCGACCACGGTCATCTCGCCGGTCTCGACCGAGCGCACCCGCTTGGCGTTCGAGGCCACCAGCTGCGCCTTCATGTAGTCGATGGCGTTCTGCGCGCCGCCCATCCCATCGATGGCCGCCAGCTGCTCCAGCGCCCCCTTCGACAGCTCGGCGACCTTGGCCTCGACCACGTGGGAGCCGTCGAACAGGTCCTCGTATTCCAGCAGGTCGGTCTCGTAGGCCAGCACCTGCTGCAGCCGCAGCGACCACTGCTGGTCCCACGGACGCGGCAGGCCCAGCGCCTCGTTCCAGGCCGGCAATTGCAGGGCCCGGCAACGGGCGTCCTTGCTGAGCGTGACGGCCAGGGCCTCGATGAGAATCCGGTAGACGTTGTTCTCGGGCTGCGGCTCGGTCAGGCCAAGCGAGTTGACCTGCACCCCGTAGCGGAAACGCCGCGCCTTCTTGTCCTGCACGCCGTAGCGCTCCAGCAGGATCTGGTCCCAGAGCTTGGTGAAGCTGCGCATCTTGCACAGCTCGGTGACGAACCGCACGCCGGCGTTGACGAAGAAGCTGATCCGCGAGGCGACGATCTCGAAGTCCTCGTCTGGGACCTGGCCGCCGGCCTTGACCGTATCGAGCACCGAGATCGCCGTGGCCAGGGCGAAGGCCAGCTCCTGCTCCGGCGTCGCGCCGGCCTCCTGCAGGTGGTAGCTGCAGACGTTCATCGGGTTCCATTTCGGAACCTCGCGATAGCACCAGGCGATCATGTCGCCGATCAGCCGCAGGCTCGGCCCCGGCGGGAAGATGTAGGTCCCGCGGCTCAGATACTCCTTAATCAGATCATTCTGGGTCGTGCCCTGCAGCAGCGCCCGATCCGCCCCCTGCTCGTCGGCCAGCGCCACGTACATGGCCAGCAGCCAGGCCGCCGGGGCGTTGATCGTCATGGAGGTGTTCATCTTCTCCAGCGGGATCTCGCTGAAGAGCTGGCGCATGTCGCCCAGATGGCTGATCGGCACCCCGACCTTGCCGACCTCGCCGCGCGCCAGGATGTGGTCGGGGTCGTAGCCGGTCTGGGTGGGCAGGTCGAAGGCCACCGACAGGCCCGTCTGACCCTTGGACAGGTTGGCCCGATACAGCGCGTTGGACTTCTCCGCCGTCGAATGGCCGGCATAGGTGCGGAAGATCCACGGCGGATCCGGCGCATGCTGGTACGGCGTCGAGGACATGGCGGGCTCCCGGGGCGCTTATCGTTCTTGATTATCGTCGATCATGAGCCGGGATTTGCTGCGATGCAATATGCGGTTCGCGGGTGCGGAAGAGGCGTTGAATTGACAGCAAAGGTTCCAATCCAGGCATGCGAATAGCCAAGTAAATTCCGCCTTTGAATTAGAAAAATAAAATAATACCTCGCTACGCCTGCGTGATTATGCCAGTGTCCAGATATCGAATATCGCCTTGGCTACGGTCGCTCTCCAGGTTTCGATTTTAGGATCGAGCTTCCGGGTCTGTCTCCGCTCCTCTTCGAATTTGACGTCACGCCTCGACCGAGGCGTGAGAACATTCGCACCTGAAAGG
>JAEXJH010000685.1 GCA_023445955.1 Pseudomonadota bacterium | reverse complement strand
GTGCTGGCCCGCGCCGAGGCCTCGGCGCCGGTGACGGTGTCGGCCGATCCGGCGACCTGCGCCTTCCAGTTCGATCCGGTCGGCAAGGCCAAGTTCAACACCGCCTGCGACGTGGCCAAGGCCTATCTCGCCAAGGCCGGCGTCACCTATTCGGTTCATGAGGGTAGTCCGGGTGCGCCGACCAGCGTGCAGGTCGGCGGCGTCACCCTGTCGGGCTTCGACCCCAAGGGGGCGACCGGCAAGGCCTTCGCCGCCGAGCGCAAGGCCTGGGAGGCCGAGCTCGCCGACCAGCTGAAGGCCGCCGGCTATCCGGCCAAGGCCGATCCCAAGCTGGTGGACAAGCCCAAGGTCGTCGGCCTGCTGGCCTTGCTGGTCCTCTACGTGACCATGGTCTACGGCCCGATCGCGGCCATGCTGGTCGAGCTGTTTCCCACGCGGATCCGCTACACCGCCATGTCGCTGCCCTACCATATCGGCAACGGCTGGTTTGGCGGTTTCCTGCCGACCACGGCCTTCGCGATCGTGGCGGCGACGGGCGATGTCTATTCGGGACTTTGGTATCCGGTGATCATCGCTTCGGTGACCGCGGTTATCGGCGCGCTGTTCCTGAAGGACACGCGTCACAACGTGATCGACGATTAGGCACGAACCTTTCGCAACCCGGCGGCGCGTCCCGCCGGGTTGCCTTCGGGGCGTTAATCCGCTTGGCTGGACGTCGAGGGGGCGTCGATGACGCAAGACGATGAAGACAGGCGCGCCTGGTTCCGGCGCGAAATCCTGCCGTTGGAGGCGGACCTGCTGGCCTATGCGCGGCAGTTCTGCCGCGACGGGCAGAGCGATCCCGAGGATCTGGTCCACGACACTTTCGCGCGCGCGATCGCCTGCAAGACCTGGCGCGAGATCGGCAATCCGGGCGCTTTCGCCACCCGCATCCTGCGCAACTGCGCGCTGGACGCGCTGCGCCGCCGCAAAGTGCTGACCATCACCGCCGTCGCCGACTTCGACCGCATCGAACCGATCGACGAAGCCCCCGGCGCGCACATGCTGCTCGAATCACGCGAGGAGCTGCGGCTGCTGGCCGACGCCATCGCCGAGTTGCCGACGCAGTGCCGGCGCGTCTTTACGTTGAGAAAAATCTATAGTCTCTCGCCTGAGGACATAGCGGTTCGGATGGGGCTGTCCGTCTCTACTGTTGAGAAGCATCTGGTAAAGGGCCTCCGGTACTGTTCCGACAAGCTGGGACGTCGTATCGGACGCAAGAGTAAGGTCGACGAAGGACGCTCATGGAGCGCGAAACGGGATCACGACGCGAAGCGGTGAGGCAGGCGGCCGCCCAATGGGTGGTCCGGCTTGACGATCCTTCGTGCTCGGCCGCCGATCGCGCCGCCTTCGAGGCCTGGCGCGACGACAGCCACGAGCATGAAGCCGCCTATGAGCGCGAGGCCGTCGCCTGGGCGCGACTGGAGCGCCTGCGCGCGCTGCGTCCGGGCGTGGCGCGTCCGGATCGCGACTTGCTGGCCGCCGACCGCCGCATGGTCCTGCCGAAGCTGAGCCAGTCGACCTGGGCGCGGGGCATGGCCGCTGCCGCAGCCGTCACCCTGGCCGTGGCGGGGGTGACCACCTTCGGCGGCGGCGCCGCCTACGCCACCGCCATCGGCGAGCGCCGAGTGGTCGTGCTCAGCGACAACAGCCGCATCGAGCTGAACACCAACAGCAAGGTCGTCGTGCGCTACCGCAAGGGCGTGCGCGAGGTGAAGCTGATCCGCGGCGAGGCCGTGTTCGAGGCCGCCCAGGACGATCTCCGTCCGTTCGTGATCAAGGCCGCCGACGCGGTCATGGAAGTCGACGGCGCCACCGAGATGGCCGTGCGCCTGCGCTCGGACGGTGCGGCCGTGACGGTCAGGCGCGGGGCGGTCGACCTGGATCCGGACCCCACCGAGCGCCCTGTCCAGAGCAAGGGGGACGTGCGTCTGACGGCGGGCGTCACCGCCATCTACAGTTCGGCCGGCAGCCGCTCGCGCGTGGTGTCGGACGGCGAGATCGACCGGGCCCTGGCCTGGCGTCAGGGCGCGATCGCCCTGAACGGCCAGTCGCTGGAGCAGGCCGTGGCCGAGTTCAACCGCTACAACAAGCAGCAGATCCGCATCGCCGATCCGTCGATCGCCGACCTGCGCCTGGCCGGCTATTTCCAGACGACCGAGCCGAGCAGCTTCGTCAGCGCGGTGACCAGCGCCTTCCCGGTGAAGGCCGCCGCCGGCGCCGACGGCGCCATCCGCCTGTCGCATCGTCCGACCCCTGAAAAAGCGGGCTGAGAAAAAGTGGGCTGAAAAAGTTTCCGGCCGAGTGGCGGAAACCTGCAGCCCTCGCGTCGGTCAAGGTGAAGGCGTCTTCCCATGGGGATGGATGACGCCCTGAGGGGTTACCAAGAAAGATGTCGATCGACGCTCGCCGCCGCACAGTTCGCGGCTTCCTGATGGCGTCCGCCGCCGTGCTTGTCATGGCCGGTCCGGCCCTGGCGCAAGAGGCCCGCCACAGCTTCAACATTCCGGCCGGCGACGCGGTCAACGCGCTGCAGACCTTCGCCAAGCAGTCGGGCAAGCAGGTCCTGTTCCCGTTCGAGGCCGCTTCGGGCAAGAGCACGCCGGCCGTGACCGGCGACGTGGCCGACGCCGAGGCCCTGGCCAAGCTGACCAAGGCCGCCGGCCTCGTCATCGCCTCGGACGACGGCAAGACCATCACGTTGCGTCAGGCTTCGGTTCAGGGCCCCCAGTCCTTCAGCGCAAGGGCCGGCGCGAGTGATGAAGAGGCCCAGACGGTCGAGGCCGTCGTGGTCGTCGGTTCTCAGATCGAAGGCGCCCGCACCACCGAAGCCCTGCCGGTGACGGTGGTCGGCGAGAACGAGATCATCGCCACGGGCGCGGTCTCGGGCGACGAACTGTTCCGCGCCATCCCGCAAGCCGGCGACGTGCAGTTCCAGGAAGCCCGCACGACCGGCAACCTGAACGACGCACGCGGCGACGTGGCCTCGCTGAACCTGCGCAGCCTGGGCACGGGCAACACCCTGGCTCTGCTGAACGGCCGCCGCGCCGTGCTGGCGCCGGGCAGCCAGACCGAGAACCTGGTGCCGGTCCAGACCGTCAACACCAACTCGTTCCCGGTCGCGGGCGTCAAGCGCGTGGAAGTCCTGCGCGACGGCGCCGCCGCCATCTACGGCACCGACGCCGTGGCCGGCGTGGTCAATACGGTGCTCGACACCAAGTTCCGCGGCCTGAAGATGGAAGCCCAGTACGGCGGCTCGGAAGGCACCAGCTACCGCGAAGGCTCGTTCAACGTGAAGGCCGGCACGCGCCTGGAAGACGGCACGCGCCTGACCTTCTTCGGCAACTACACCGGCCGCAGCCGCCTGAACGCCACCGAGCGCGACTACGCCGCCAGCGAGGATCACCGCTCGCAGGTCGCCGACACCCCGTGGGTGGACAACACCACCTTCGACAGCCGCTCGACCTCCAGCCCGTGGGGTTCGTTCACCCTGATCCCGTCGACCACGGCCGTGCGCCAGGGCACGACCGCCCTGACGACCTCGGGCGTGTTCCACATCGAGCCCGTCAGCAACACGGCGGCGGGCTGCTCCAGCACCGTGCTGACCGGCGGCATCTGCATCAAGTCGGGCACCATCACGGGCACGGCCGACCGCGTGCTGCGCTATGACGAAAACCCGGATCGCACGCTGAAGGGCGGCGTCGAGCGCACCAACCTGTTCTCGACCGTCGAGCACGACTTCGGCGACATCACCGCCTATGGCGAAGCGGGCTACTACCACGCCCTGTTCACCGGCAGCCGCGAGCAGTCGGCCCCGCTGAGCACGGCCCCGATCACCATCGCGGCCAACGCCTACTGGAACCCCTTCGGCCCGGTGGGCAGCGTCAACCGCATCGCCAACCTGACCGGCGTGCCGACGGGCGGCGCGGCGATGAACATCACCACCTATCGCGTGGTCGACACTGGCCCGCGCACCTACACCGTGACCGACGACAGCTACCGCCTGCTGGGCGGCCTGAAGGGCAATTGGAACGGGTGGAAGTGGGATTCAGCGATGCTGTATTCCAAGGCCCGAACCAAGGACATGACGCACAATGCGATCAGCAACACGCTGTTCCAGCAGGCGATCAACCGCACCGACGCGTCGGCCTATAACCCGTTCAACGGCGGCAACCTCGACAACTACTCGCTGGGCGACACCTCGCCGAGCAACCGCGACACGATCAATTCCTTCCTGATCAACGTCTACCGGATCAGCGAGACCTCGCTGGCCCTGGCCGACTTCAAGGTGTCGAAGAAGGACCTGTTCCGCCTGCCGGGCGGCGATGTCGGCTTCGCGGCCGGCGTCGAGTGGCGCCGCGAGACCTATGACGACAACCGCGACGACCGCCTGGACGGCAAGATCAAGTACACCAACAGCGTCACCGGCGTGACCTACGGCACCGACGTGCTGGGCGCCTCGGGTTCGCCGGACGTGCACGGCAGCCGCTCTGTCACCTCGGCCTTCTTCGAACTGGCGGTGCCGGTCATCTCGCCCGAGATGAACATCCCGTTCGTCGAGGAGATCAGCCTGCAGATCGCCGCCCGCGGCGAGGACTATTCGGACTTCGGCAGCGTCTACAAACCCAAGGGCGCGATCTACTGGAAGGTCGGCCATGGCCTCGCGTTCCGCGGCTCGGTCTCGCAAAGCTTCCGTGCGCCAAACCTGCCGCAGTTCTACAGCGACGGCGCGACCGTCTCCAACAGCCGCATCGACTACGGCGCCTGCCGTATCAACGGCACGACCTGCTCCAGCGTCAGCACGATCGAGTCGCGCAGCGGTAACAAGAACCTGAAGCCGGAAGAGGCCGACAACGCCACGGTGGGCTTCGTCTACCAGCCGACGTTCATTCCGCGTGAGTTCGGCAAGCTGACCCTGACGACCGACTTCTGGTCGATCCGCGAGAAGGGCGTCATCGGCGTGGTCGGCGGCTACAACGCCATCGCCTACGACTACTATCTGCGCCTGCACGGCTCGTCGAACCCGAACGTCGTCCGCGACGCGCCGGTCGGCACGGCCACCGTCGGCAACATCGCCTACATCAACGACACCTATCAGAACCTGCAGCCGCGCATGGTCCAGGGCGTCGACTTCAGCGTCGACTACGACCTGGACGACACCGCCTGGGGTGACTTCGGCCTGACGGTCAATGTCGCCAAGCTGCTGAAGTACGACCAGTCGGCCAGCCCGCTGGAAAGCCTGCTGCAGACGGCCGTCGCCGCTGGCGAACTGCCGGGCATCACGATCTCGTCGGCCGGCAACCAGATCAAGCTGGACGGCTTCCCCGAGTTCCGCGGCACCGCCAGCTTCACCTGGCGCAAAGGCAAGTGGGGCGCTGGCGCGTTCGTGCAGTATGTCGGTCAGGTCTATGACACGGGTCCCGCCCAGGTGAACGGCGAGTACTTCCCGATCAAGGACTGGACCACGGTCAGCCTGTACGGCCAGTACGCCTTCAAGGGCGGCATGTTCAACAACTCGACGGTCCGCATCGGCGCGCGCAACGTGTTCGACAAGGACCCGCCGGTCTCGGCGTCGAACTTCGGCTACCTGGGCGCGCTGCACAACGCCACGGGCCGCTACTGGTACATGAACCTGTCCAAGAAGTTCTAGGCATCCCACAGCGGGGCGGTTCTCCGGGACCGCCCCGTTCTTCTTCGCGCGTACCGTTCTGCGAGGCTCGACCTTGAAACCCTTCCGCCTGTTCGCAACGGCCGCCTCGGCCCTGGCGCTCGCCCTCACGCCGATCGCTTCGACCACGGCCCTGGCCCAGAAGAAACAGCTGCTGGAATATCCCAGCATCCACTCGCCGGTGGTGGGCGAGAAGGGCATGGTGGTCAGCCAGAACGCCATCGCCACCAAGGTCGGCGTCGAGATCCTGCGTCAGGGCGGCAACGCCGTGGACGCCGCGGTCGCCACCGCCTTCGCCCTGGCCGTGACCCTGCCGCGCGCCGGCAATATCGGCGGCGACGGCTTCATGATGGTCTACATCGCCAAGACCAACGAGACGGTCTTCATCGACTATCGCGGCATCGCGCCCAAGGCCGCCA
>JAEXJH010000684.1 GCA_023445955.1 Pseudomonadota bacterium | reverse complement strand
CAATAACAGCGACGCTGGCCAGGGCGGCGCGCGCGGCGCTGCCGACGGCCGGATTGTCGTGCTTGGCGTCCTGATGCGAGTACGAGCCGTAGAGATCGACCGGGCCGAAGTCGTAATAGCCGGTCAGCTCGACGCCCTTGGTCTTGATCCCCGCGATGTTGACGGCCTTGGTGGCCACGTTGCCGCGCACGACCTCCTGCGGGTCCAGGGTCGCGGTCGGATCGCGCGGCACGATGCCGACATTGTTCTTCAGGCTGACGTCATAGGCCTGGATCGAGAAGGCCATGTTCGGCTTCACGTAGCGCAGGCCAAGGTCGACGTTCTCGGTCGCGACCGGGGTGAGGTCCTTCGGGTTGATCACCGCCGTCGAGCCCAGGAACGCGTCTTCCGGGATGCCGGCGAAGTTCTTGGCGTAGCCGCCAAACAGCTCCCAAGCCTCGGCCAACTGATAGGTCGCGCCGAGCTTGGGATTGATGTCCGAGTGCTGCGAGAACTTGACGTTGGCCTTGTATTCCAGCGGCGACTTGGCGTCGTACTTGACGTTGTACCAGGTGACGCCGAGATCGACCTTCAGCCGGTCGTCAAAGGCCCGCAGCTCGTCCTGGGCGTAGAGCATGGTCGTCTCGACCGAGGCGCTGCGCTCGTACTCGACGTAGTTCAGCTTGGAGCGGTCATAGGCGATGCTCTGGGCCGAGTTGATGATCGGATAGAAGTTGCGCTTCTCCGTGGAGTCGCCGCCTTCCCACCAGCCGCCGAAGCGCAGGTTATGGGCGCCGAACCTCGCCTTCAGCTCGCCGGTCACGCCGTAGCGATCGCGGTCGCGGGGCGTGACGCGCATGTCGGCCGGACCGCCGACGACGTTGCTGTTGCGGATCGTGGTCAGGGTCGGGCGCACCGCCCCGCCATTGGCGTTGTAGCCGGTCACAGCACGCGGATCGCCGCCGGTCAGGACACGTTGGCGGTCCTGGTAGCGGAAGGATTCGCCCTTGAGGTTCTGGTAGTACGGATTGACGTCGAAGCTGACGGCATCGCTCAGCACAAAGTGGCTGTTGGCGTAGGCCAGCCAGTCCTTGCGCCAGCCGCCCAGCGCGCCGCCGAAGTCGATATCGCGCGCCGGGATGCCGGTGATGGCGTCCAGCGCCCGGTCGCTGCGCGGCGCGGCCTCGAACTCGCCCTTGGTGACGATGTTGAAGTCGTTGTCGGTCTGGTCGTTGTACGAGACCCGGCCCTTCACGAACGAGCCGTTGTCGAAGGCCTTCACGACCTTCAGCTCGTAGTGGTCGCGCTCGCTGCCCCGGCTGGCGCGGCCGGCCCAGACGTCGTTCTCCTGGTGCGAATAGGTGAAGTAGCCCGACAGGCCCGGCGCGATCTCGCCGCTGTCGATACGGCCATAGATGCGGCGGAAGTCGAACGAACCGACGCCGGCCTCGACTGTGGCGCCGAAGTCCTTGCGCGGCGCGTCGGTGACGAAGTCGATAAAGCCGCCAAGAGCAAAGCGCGACGGCGCGCCGATGTCGCCGGCGCTCTGCGAGACGGTGATCTTGCCGATATTGCTGCTTTCGATGAAGCGCTGCGGCGGCGAGCCGCCGTTGAAGCGGCTGTCGCCCGTGGGGATGCCGTCCAGGGTCAGACCGACCTGCTCGTCCGACAGGCCGCGCATGTAGATCTCGAACGAGAAGCTGCCGCCGCGGCTGTCGCCGGTGGAGACCTGCACTCCGGGAACCTTGACCAGGGCCTGGGTGATCTCGGCGCCCAGCGGACGCTCCTGGATGTCCTCGGCGCCGATCGTGAACGTGGCGCGGGCCAGGCCCGAGCCGAAGCGCTCGGCGGTGACCACCACCTCGTCGACGGTTTCGGTCGCGGGCGGCGCGGCCTGTTGGGCCATGGCGGGCGCGGCCATCACCAGGCACAGCGCGCTGGAAGCCAGCCAGATGGACGTCTTCATGTTCAAAGCCCCCTTCAGGCGACCCGCCTTGAGCGGGTTCGGTACAATTTAGTGAAACGTTTCATATTCGAGTTCAATGACAATTTCATCACAGGCATCGGGAGTTCTCGCGCTGCCCAACGCCTAGGCAGCGGTGATTGGAGGCCATTTCCTTGAAACGTTTCATTCTATAGACTCCTCCCGATCGCCGTCGGAGGGGACATGCCGGACAACGAGACCGCGCGAGCGCTGCTGGGCGTCGTCGCCTTTCTAGGCATCGGCTGGCTGCTGTCTGAGAACAAGCGCGCCCTGCCCTTGCGGCCGGTGCTGGTGGGCCTGGCCTGCCAGATCACCCTCGCCTTGCTGCTGACCAAGGTCCCCGCCATCACCGCTGGCTTCGCGGCCGCCACCCATGCGGTCGACGCGCTGCAGGCGGCCTCGCGGGCGGGATCGAGCTTCATGTTCGGCTACCTTGGCGGCGGCCGCGCGCCGTTCAGCATGGCCGATCCCAGCGCCGCCTTCATCTTCGCCTTCCAGGCTCTGCCGGCCATCCTGCTGGTCGGGGCGCTGTCGGCCCTGCTGTGGCACTGGAAGGTGCTGATCATTATCGTCCGCGCCGCAGCTTGGGCGTTCGGCAAGCTGTTCGGCGTCAGCGGCCCGGTCGGGGTCTCGACCTCGGCCTGCGTGTTCCTCGGCATGGTCGAGGCGCCGCTGCTGATCAAGCCGTTCCTGCCCCGCCTGACCCGCGCCGAGATCTTCATCATCATGGTCGACGGCCTGTCGGTGATCGGCGGCTCGATGATGATCGTGCTGGGCTCGTTGATCGCGGCCAAGGTGCCCAACGCCTTCAGCCATCTGCTGATCGCCTCGCTGATCAGCACGCCGATGGCCATCGGCATGGCGCGGTTGATCATCCCGGGCGAGGAGAGCGCCGAGCACGAGCCGATCGTGCTCACCAGCCCCTACCGCAGCAGCCTGGAGGCCCTGACCTTCGGCACGCTGGACGCGGTGAAGATGGTGCTGAACATCGCCGGCCTGCTGATCGTCTTCGTCGGCCTGATCGCGCTGATCAACATGGGCCTCGCCGCCCTCCCCCACGCCGGCGCGCCGCTGACG
>JAEXJH010000683.1 GCA_023445955.1 Pseudomonadota bacterium | reverse complement strand
CGCCCGAGGTCGCCACGACGCGGCCGGCGTCGGCGACGCCGAACGCACACGCCGCGACGGTCTCCAGCTCGGCCAAGTCGTGCGGATCGGGCAGCCGGCGCAGGGCGTCGGCCGGCGCCCGCTGGCCGGACCACGGCTCGGGATTGATCCCGGTCGAAAGGTCCAGCCAGGGACGCGGCGCGTCCGGAAAAGCGGCCATCGCCTCGCGGAGACGGCCGCCGTGCCGGAAGGCGCCGATGGTGGGTATCGACGCCTTCATAGGCCTAGAAGCGCGCCCGCAGGCCCACGAAGGCCCCGCGTCCGGGCGTGCCGTAGTTCAGGATGGTCTGGTAGTCCTTGTCGAAGGCGTTCTCGACCCGGCCGAAGACCTCCAGGGTCTCGTTGATCGGATACGAGGCGCGCAGGTCGACCAGGGTGTAGCCCTTCACCACCTGGGTGTTGGTGTCGTTGTTGAAGGTCTTGCCGACGTAGCGCGCCGCCACCGTCGTGGTCAGACCCACCGGCCAGCGATAGCCGACCGACAGGTTGCCCATGTTCTTGGGGCGACGGGTGAGCTGCTTGCCCTTGGTGGTCCCCGAGTTCGATTCCGCGTCGGTGTAGGTGTAGTTGGCGGTGACCGTCAGGCCGTCGATCGGCTTGATCTCGCCGATCAGTTCCACGCCCTGCGCCTTGGTCTTCTGGACGTTGTCATAGTAGCCGAAGCGGAAGGCGCCGCCCGGATTGCACAGCGCCGTGGTCGAGCCCGAGGCGCACGAGAAGAAGCGGATCTCGTTGTCGGCCTCGCGGTGGAACCAGGTGGCCGAGGCGCGAGCCTTGCCGCCGAAGAAGCGCTGCTCGATCCCGGCGTCCCAGCTGTCGAACGTCTCGGGCGAGAGGTTGGTGTTGCCGTATTCGCTGTAGAGCTCGTAGAGGCCCGGGGCGCGGAAGCCCTGGCCGAAGCTTGCGCGGATGACGGTGTCGCCCTCGTTCAGCGCATAGGCCGCGGCGACCTGGCCCAGGGTGTGCGAACCGTAGGTGTCGTGGTCCTCGTAGCGCAGACCGCCCGTCAGGGTCAGGCCCTGGATCGGCTCGACCTGCAGCTGGCCATAGACGCTGTCGACGCCGACGCGGCCGGTGCGGAACGGCGCGTTCTGGGTCGTGGCGGTCGGCGAGCGGGTGCGCATGCGCGACTTTTCGCTCTCGCCGCCGAAGGTCGCGGTCCAGATGTCCGAGATCGCGAACACGCCCTGGTATTCAAAGCGCTTGTTCTTGCCGGCGGCGTCGAAGGTGATCGGGCCGGTCAGACGAGCCGGGTTCAGGTTCTCGCGGTCGGTGTCGGTATAGGCGTAGCCCAGGCGGTTGTTCCAGCGGCCGTCCAACAGGGCGAAGTTAAGTCCCGTGTAGACGACCAGTTCCTCGGTGCGGGCGAACTCGGCGCTGTCGCCGTTAAAGGCGTCAAAGTCGTTCTTGCCCTTGGAGTAGACCGAGCGGACCTCGGCCGAGACGTTCTCGGTCAGCGCCACGCGAACGCGGCCCGACAGGCCGGTGTTCTGGTAGCCGTCCTTCTCCTTGCCGACCTTGTAGGCCGAGAAGCCGTCGGTGGTGTAGTAGCCGCCGGCCACGCGCCAGGTGATCTTGTCCGACGCGCCGCCGGCGGCGGCCCGCAGGTAGCCGGTCTTGCGCGCGCCGCCCTCGGCCTCCACCGAGCTGGTGAACGGGACGGTCGGATCGGCGGTGACGATATTGACCACGCCGCCGATGGCCTGGCTGCCCCACAGGGTCGACTGGGCGCCGCGCAGCAGCTCGATGCGCGCGATGTCGCCGATCAGCAGGTTGCCGCTGTTGAAGCCGCCTTGGGTCGAGGACGGGTCGTTCAGCTTGACGCCGTCGATCAGCACGACGGTGTGCTGGGTCTCGGCGCCGCGGATGTTGAGGCTGGTGGTCGTGCCCGGACCGCCGTTGCGGGTGAAGCTGACGCCCGGTTGCTGGGCCAGCAGTTCGGCGACCGAGATCGCCTGGCTGGCCTCGATGGCCTGCTCGGTCAGGACGGTGACCGATTGACCGACCTTCTGGATCGGCTGGGCGGTGCGGGTGGCCGTGACCACAAGCTCGGCGACGCCGTTGGCGCCGACCTTGCCGGCGACGTCGGCTTCGGGAGCCTTCTGCTCGTCGGCCATGGCGGAGCCGGCGACGAGGATGGTGGCGATGGCGGTTGAGCTGAGAAACGCTCGGATCATTTTTATCTTCCCCTGTTGAAACGATCCACGCGCCAGCCAACGCACTCGCGAAAACACGCGTACGCCGGACCGTCGCGCGGTCCTTGACTGTCGTTTCTCGGGAGATCCCGTTCGTTCGGCGCACCCCGGCCGAGCGATGAACGACTGCGCCGGGCAGGTCTCCTGGCTCACGGGTCGTCGCTCTTGGCGTCGCCTTCCCAGGGTCCGGAGACCCCAGTGGCATGTGACGCTAGAACTCGCCGCTTACAGTTGCGGGGGCAGCCGAGGTCTTGAACCTCGTTCCCTTTTAATCCTCTTTCGAGGAGCCTGACGCGCGGCCAGCCCTATATGCTGCGCCGCACACCGTCAATGTGGAGCTCTTATGACGTCGATCCTGGTGCTGGGCGGAGCCCGTTCCGGCAAGAGCGCCTTCGCGCAGAAAGCGGCCGAAACGGCTGTGGGCGCAGGGCGTCCGGTGCTGATCGCGACAGGCCAGGCGTTCGACGACGAGATGGCGCAGCGGATCGCCCGTCACCGGGCCGACCGGGGCGAATCGTGGACGACGATCGAGGCGCCGCTGGCCTTGCCCGAAGCGATCGCCGCCCTGCCCGCCGATGCGGTGGCCGTGGTCGACTGCCTGACCCTGTGGCTGTCGAACTTGATGCTGGACGAACGCGATATAGAGGCGGCGGCTGCGGAGTTGGTGGCGGCGGTAGTCGCCTGCCCTGCCCGTCTCTGGCTGGTCAGCAACGAGGTCGGACTCGGGATCGTGCCCGAGACACCGCTGGGGCGGCGCTTCCGCGACGAGGCCGGACGGCTGCATCAGCGGCTGGCGGCGGTGGCGGATGAGGTGTTCCTCGTGGCGGCGGGGTTGCCGCTTCGGATGAAGCCGCAGGGGTGAAATCCCGTCGGAGCGCGGGTGTTCATCCTTCTCCCCTTGCGGGAGAAGGTGGCGCGCAGCGCAGGATGAGGGGTTGATAGATCTGTCGGATTAGCGTTTTGGCGCAGACGGTTAGGCCTGTTCGCCCCCTCATCCGACCGCCTTCGGCGGCCACCTTCTCCCTCAAGGGGAGAAGGGTGACGCACGAGCGTTCGCGCGCCTCCATCCCCGGCCCCAAAACCTGCCGTACAGTTAACCCACCTCGTCGCGAGGAAAGGGCGCATGGCCAGCGACCGTTGCGGCGGCGGGGTGTGATCGAGCGGGGCCAGGTCCGAGGGGGATACTCGGACGGTCCGGGGACCTGGTTGCTGGCCAGGCCCGCCCGCCGTCGGCGTGGTTGAAGGCAAAAGGGTACGTCTTGGCCTGTAGTGGCCCGCCCTCTTCGACCGTCGGGTTTTCCGGAAACGGAGGAACCTGACTCCCGGTAAGGCCTCAACACGGCCACCCGACGGGATGCTGGCGGATAACGATCGCGCGGAGCGTCTGGCTTCGTCGAAACGGTATTTCTTGTCTCACACTCCGGACGCTGTCCGGCGCTCCGCGTCCCTTTCCAACCCTTCAGCGGCCCGCCGCGTGAAGCGGCGGACACGCGTCCGGCTCAGGCGGCCGCAGCTGCTTCCAGCTTCACCAGCACCACGCCTTCGCTGACCTGGCCGCCAGCGACCGCCGTCAACTCCGCCACCACGCCGTCGAACGGCGCGGCCAGGGCGTGTTCCATCTTCATGGCTTCGAGAGTGAGGAGGGTCTGGCCCTTGGTGACCGCCTGGCCGGCCGCAACGGCGACCGAGACGATCTTGCCCGGCATCGGCGACAGGATCGCGCCGTCCGACGCCGCGCCCTCGCCCGTCCCGCCGACCTTGGCGGCGAAGTCGAACTCCACGACGTCGCCGCCCTCGAACGTATAGATCGGACCCTTGCCGTAGGTGGTCGGCAGGCGAGTGACGTCGTCGAACGCCCGGCCGTCCTCGTGGCGGATGTCCCAAGACCAATCTTCGGCCCCGCCGCCGATCAGGGCCACACGCAGCGGCATGGACTTGCCGTCGGCGGCCATCGGCAGGTGCATCGGAGCGCGGGGCGCGTTCATGCGGAAACCCAGCAGCCGCGACGGCGCACTCTCCCAAGGACCACGCTTGAAGTCGGCGTCCATGAAGGTTTCGAGCCGCCAGCTGATCGCCGCCATGGTCGGCTCGTCGCTGAAGGTCCGCTCGACCAGCTCGTCGAGGCGGGCCTCGATGAAGCCGGTGTCGACGGCGCCGTCGACGAAGTCGGGGTGGCTGGCGCATTTGGCCAGGAAGGCGGCGTTGGTCTTGACCGGCCAGACCTCGACCAGGGCGCAAGCCTCGGCCAAGCGGCGGGCGGCGTCCTCGCGGTCGGCGCCGTGGGCGATCAGCTTGGCGATCATCGGATCGTAGAAGGGCGTGACC
>JAEXJH010000682.1 GCA_023445955.1 Pseudomonadota bacterium | reverse complement strand
GACCGACGGCCAGGGCCGCACGGTCGACTTCCGCAACACGCTGATCATCATGACCAGCAACCTCGGCGCCGAATTCCTGGCCAACCAGGAAGAGGGCGAGGACGTGGAAGCCGTCCGGCCGCTGGTGATGAACACGGTGCGCGGCCACTTCCGCCCCGAGTTCCTCAACCGGATCGACGAGATCATCCTGTTCAAGCGCCTGTCGCGCCTGCACATGGGCGACATCGTCACGATCCAGCTGCGGCGCGTCGAGAAGCTGCTGGCCGACCGTCGTATGACGCTGGCGATCGACGCCGAGGCCCTGAACTGGATCGCCGACAAGGGCTACGACCCGGTCTACGGCGCGCGTCCGCTGAAGCGCGTGATCCAGAAGGAGCTGATCGACCCGATCGCCCGCAAGCTCCTGGCCGGCGAGATCGAGGACGGCGGCGTCATCGCCGTCGGGGTCGCGGACGGCGGGCTGTCGTTCGGTCGAGCGACGTTGCAGTAACGCAGAAGGGCCGCTCCGAAAGGGGCGGCCCTTTTTCTTGGGCGCATGCTGAGGTATTCCCCCGCATGGCTAAAACCACCAAGCTCACCGTCGAGTTCGACATCGAGGTCGACGGCAACCCCTATCTCTGGCGCCTGCACCGGCTGCCGCAGTGGAACTACGACCCGTCCGAACGCCACGGCAAGGTGATCGCCGCGCGGCACAAGGAAGGCCAGCGCGAGGCGCTGATCGAGTTTCCGCCCGGCCCCAAGCCCAAGTTCAGCGCCCCGCCGCTGAAGCCCTCGCAGATCCCCGTGCGCATCATCGCCAAGGCGATTGCGTCAGCCATGGACGCCGGCTGGGAGCCGCTGTCGCGCGGCAAGCCGGTGGTGATCTATGTCGACGAGGAAGGGAACTAGGGGCGCCTTGCGTGGAGCGTCAGCTTCGCGACGGACACCCAAGTTGGGGGCGCGCTAGCTTGCCGAGTCGAAGGCGACGTGGTGCAGCCTTGGATCGGCGCCAGCTCATCGCCGTTACCGTCTTAAGTCCGCGACGTCGTTGGAGTTCATCTTGGCCGCCAATTCGCCGAACTCCGCCCCGTTCCTGACGGGCGGCGGGCGCGCTACCGAGCTCATTCTGCAGCGGGACTGGAGCGCCCATCCCCTGGGCGAGCCCGCGCAATGGCCGCAGGGGTTGAAGACGGCGCTCAGCCTGGTCGTCAACTCGCCGGAGTCGATGATCCTGTGCTGGGGTCCCGACCTGCACTTCTTCTTCAACGAGACCTACATCCCGCTGCTTGGGCCTCGGGTGGACTGGGCCATGGGCGCGCGCTTCGACGAAGTGTGGGCCGACGCCCTGGAACAGGCGATGCCGATCGTCGAAGACGCCATGGCCGGCCGCAGCAAGCGCTTCAACGACCTGCCGTGGAAACTGGCCACCGATCGCGGCGTGGCCGACACCTGGTGGACGTTCTCTTATTCCCGGATCCTGGCCGAGGACGGCGGCCCCGCCGGCCTCTTCATCTTCACCAACGAGACGACCCAGAAGGTTCTCGCCGACGAGGCCCTGCGGCAGAGCAACGAACGCCTGCGACTGGTCGTCGAGGGGGCCAAGGACCACGCCATCTTCACCACCGATCCGGGCGGCGTGATCACCGGCTGGTCGGCCGGCGCCGAGGCTATCTTTGGCTGGACGTCCGACGAGGCCGTGGGGCGTCCCGCAGCTTTGATCTTCACGCCGGAGGACGTCGCCGCGGGCGTGGACGTGCGCGAACTGGTCACCGCCGCCAGCGAAGGCTGCGCCAATGACGAGCGCTGGCACATCACCAAGGCCGGCGTCCGCGTCTTCATGAACGGTTCGGTGCATCCGCTTCCGGCCGACGCCGACGGCAAGCCGCAGGGCTTCCTGAAGATCGCCCGCGACGAGACCTCCCGCCGCGAGGCCGACCTACGCGTGGCGTTGGCGGCGGAACGCCAGCGCCAGTCGCTGCAGCAGATGCCAGGCTTCGTGGGCATCCTCAGCGGTCCCGAGCACGTCTACCAGTACGTCAACGACGCCTATCTGACGATCTCGGGACCCCGCGACTTCATCGGGCGTCCGGTTCGCGAGGCCTTCGCCGAACTGGCCGGGCAGGGCTTCTACGAACTGCTCGACCAAGTCTATGCGACCGGCGAGGCCTTCTCCGCCCGCGCCATGCCGATCCATCTGGATCGCGGGGACGGCGCCGAGGACCGGTTCATCGACTTCGTCTACGAGCCGATCCGCGATGACGCGGGCGTGGTGGTCGGGATCTTCGTCGGCGGCTACGACGTCACCGAGCGCGTTCGTGCGCAGCAGGCCCTGGCCGAAACCAACGCCAATCTCGAACAGCGCGTGGACGCCACGGTCGGCGAGCTGATGGCCACCGAGGAGGCGCTGCGTCAGGCCCAGAAAATGGAGGCGGTCGGCCAGCTGACCGGCGGCCTGGCCCACGACTTCAACAACCTGCTGGCGGGGATTTCCGGTTCTCTGGAGCTGATGCAAAGCCGTATCGCCCAAGGGCGCCTGGCGGACGTGGATCGCTACATGATCGCCGCCCAAGGCGCGGCGCGGCGGGCCGCGGCCCTGACGCACCGGCTGCTGGCCTTCTCGCGCCGCCAGACCCTGGATCCCAAGCCGACGGACGTGAACCAGCTGGTCGTCGGCATGGAGGAACTGGTCCGTCGCACGGTCGGACCCAGCATCCATATCGAGACGGTCGGCGCCGCCAGCCTCTGGACGACGCTGGTCGATCCGCCCCAGCTCGAAAACGCGTTGCTGAACCTGTGCATCAACGCCCGGGACGCCATGCCCGTCGGCGGCCGCATCACCATCGAGACCGCCAACCGCTGGATGGACGACCAGGCGGCGCGCAAGCACGACCTGCCGCCGGGACAGTACGTGTCGCTGTGCGTCACCGACACCGGCACGGGCATGTCGCCCGAGGTGATCGCCAAGG
Source organism: Pseudomonadota bacterium (assembly GCA_023445955.1). Taxonomy (GTDB): domain Bacteria; phylum Pseudomonadota; class Alphaproteobacteria; order Caulobacterales; family Caulobacteraceae; genus Caulobacter. The sequence goes on along the minus strand of JAEXJH010000682.1, from coordinate 130 downwards.
CCTTCGACCCGTTCTTCACCACCAAGCCCCTGGGCCAGGGCACGGGCCTGGGCTTGTCGATGATCTACGGCTTCGCCCAGCAATCGGGCGGCCAGGTCCGGATCTATTCCGAGATCGGCATGGGCACGAC
>JAEXJH010000681.1 GCA_023445955.1 Pseudomonadota bacterium | reverse complement strand
CCCCCGCGGCGACGCCTAAGTGCGGTAGCGCTTGGAACCGACCTCGCGCTGATGATTTCTACTACCGTCCGGACAGCGCCCTTGAGGCCCTCCGGACACCAGCGGCCCGGCTTTACGCCCCCCCGATGATCGCCGGGCCGCACTTTCTCCACAGCTTTCGCTGGAGCCTTGAGCGCGTCTCGCACGTTCAAGACCTATGGCAAGACAACCCAAGCCGCCGCACACCGGCGCTGGTGAACTGACGGTCGCTCGTCAGGTGCACCCCGTGACCTTCTCACTGCATTATCTCGACAACCGAGGCCTGCGTTCGGCCAAGGGCGGCCTGACCGGCGCGCCGGAGGCGATGCGCGAGGCTTTCCGGCAAGGCCGGGTGCACCTGTCGCTGGACGACGGCAAGGGCTTCGACATCTCGATCGTCGCCCATGCCGAAGGCAGCGCCACGGCCTATTTCGAGAGCGCGGTCGACATCCGCTAGCGCGGCTAGAACCGTCCGCGCTGGAAGTCCTCGAACGCCTGCACGATCTCCTCGCGAGAGTTCATGACGAACGGGCCGTGCCAGAACACCGGCTCGTCGATCGGACGGCCGGCCAGCAGCAGCACGCGCGCGTCAGTGACGGCCTCCACACGGACGGTGTCGCCACGGCCCAGGAACACGCCCGACAAGGCGTCGATCGTGTCGTGGGCCACCCGGACCTGACCTTCATAGACCGCCAGCATGGTGTTGCGATCGTCGCCGACCGGCTCCTCGAACACGGTCCCGGCCGGCAGCACGACGTCGAAGTAGAGAGCATCGACCGCACCGCCGCCGATCGGCCCGGCCGTGCCGCCGTCGGTCACGCCTGAGATCACCTTGACGGTGACACCGTCGTCGCGCGCCTCGACCGGGATCGCGTCGCTCTCGAATTCCGAGTAGCCGGGCGCGCTCATCTTCAGCTTAGCGGGTAGGTTCACCCACAGCTGGAAGCCGCGCATGCGCCCTTCCGCCTGCTCGGGCATCTCGGAGTGGACGATGCCCTTGCCGGCCCGCATCCACTGGATCCCGCCCGGCCCGATCACGCCCTCGCGGCCGGTGTTGTCCTTGTGACGCATCCGGCCTTCCAGCATGTAGGTCACGGTCTCGAAGCCGCGATGCGGATGGTCGGGGAAGCCGCCCATGTAGTCGGACGCCTGGTCGTTGTCGAAGCAGTCCAGCATCAGGAACGGGTCGAACATCTGGGCTTCCGGCGTGCCCAGCATGCGGGTCAGCCGCACGCCGTCGCCGTCCGAGGCGGGCATGCCCTTCACGATCTTCAGCACGGGTCGAACGCTCATGGGGAAGCTCCTTTCGCGCATTGATATCAGATCTGGTTGCAGTTCGTGCAAGAGGGGCCTGTCGTTCGCCTTTCCCAGCCATCCGTGCTAATCGCCCGCCCAACGAAATCCACGAGAGTTCCATGGCCCTTAAAGTCGCCATCGTCGGCCTGCCCAACGTCGGCAAGTCCACTCTGTTCAACGCCCTGACCCAGACGGCGTCGGCCCAGGCCGCGAACTATCCGTTCTGCACGATCGAGCCCAACACCGGCGAAGTCGCCGTGCCCGAGCCGCGCCTGGACGCCCTGGCCAAGATCGCCGGCTCCAAGGAAATCATCCCGGCCCGCATCACCTTCGTCGACATCGCCGGCCTGGTGCGCGGCGCGTCGAAGGGCGAAGGCCTGGGCAACCAGTTCCTGGCCAACATCCGCGACTGCGACGCCGTGGCCTTCGTGGCGCGCTGCTTCGAGGACGGCGACATCGTCCACGTCGAAGGCCGCATCGACCCGATCAGCGATCTCGAGATCATCGAGATGGAGCTGATGCTGGCCGACCTGGAAAGCCTGGAAAAGCGCGTCCCCGCTCTGGAGAAGCGCGCCAAGGTCGGCGCCGACAAGGAAAGCGCCAACACGCTGCGCCTGGCCAACATCGCCCTGGCCCTGCTGCGCGAAGGCCGCCCGGCCCGCGCCGCCAAGATCGACGCCGACGACGAGAAGGCGTGGCACATGCTGCAGCTGCTGACCTCGCTGCCGGCCCTGTACGTTTGCAATGTCGACGAAGGCAGCGCCGACAAGGGCAACAAGTACAGCGACCTCGTCGCCGAACGCGCCGCCAAGGACAACGCCAAGAGCGTCGTCATCTCGGCCCAGATCGAGAGCGAGATCGCCCTGCTGGACTCTGAGGAACGCGCCGAGTTCCTCGAGACCCTGGGCCTGGAAGAGCCGGGCCTGAACCGCCTGATCCGCGAGGCCTACACGCTTCTGAACCTGCAGACCTACTTCACGGTTGGCCCAAAGGAAGCCCGCGCCTGGACCATCCACGTCGGCGACACCGGCCCGCAGGCGGCTGGCGTCATCCACACCGACTTCGAGAAGGGCTACATCCGCCCCGAAACCATCGCCTTCGACGACTTCGTCAAGCTGGGCGGCGAAGGCCCGGCCAAGGAAGCCGGCAAGATGCGCGCCGAAGGCAAGGAATATGTCGTCAAGGACGGCGACGTGATGCACTTCCGCTTCAACGTCTAAACGATCAGAACACACCAGCGGCCGGAGCGGAAACGCCCCGGCCGTTTCTCATTAGGGAGTACGCCTATGTCCGACACCGTCACCCTGAACTCCGCCATCGACGGCTTTGCCTTCACCGCCCAGCACGCCCAGCCGGAAGGCGCGCGCAAGGGCGGCGTGGTCGTGATCCAGGAGATCTTCGGCCTCGACCAGTACGTCCAGGCCGACGTCGCGCGCTGGGCGGCCAAGGGCTTCGAGGTGCTGGCCCCGTCAATCTTCGACCGCGCCGAGCCGGGCTTCACCGCCGAGCACAATCCGCAGGGCTTCCAGACCGGCGTCAGCTATGTGCAGAAGGTCGGCATCGACGCGATGCTGTCGGACATCCAGGCCTGCATCGACGACCTGGCGGCGCGCGGTCCGGTTTTCGCCGTGGGCTACTGCCTGGGCGGCTCGCTGGTCTGGCTGTCGGCCGGCCGGCTGAAAGGCCTCGCGGCGGGCGCGGCCTATTACGGCAGCATGATCGCGGCCAATGCCGAGCTGGCGCTGACCGCGCCGGTGATCGTGCATCTGGGCCGCCAGGACGGCCACATCCCCGCCGACGAGGTCAAGGCCAAGGTCGAGGCCGCGCACCCGGATGTGCCGGTCTACATCTATGAAAACAGCGGCCACGGCTTCAACAACGACGGCCGGCCTGACAGCGATCTGGCCGACGCCGAACTGGCTCGCGCCCGAACGGTCGAGCTCTTCGAAGCCCACGGCGCGAAGTGATGGGCGAAAGGATCGCCCTGGCGTGCAAGGAGGACGGCGCGCCGTTCGCCGCCTACCACGCGCCGCCGCAGGAAGCCCGGCGCGGCGGCGTCGTCATGCTGCACGCCATCTGGGGGGTCACCCCGCACCTGCGCCAGTTGGCCGACAGCCTGGCCGAGCAGGGCTATGAGGTCCTGGTCCCCGCCTTGTTCGATGCGGCCGACGCCGACTTCCCGATCGAAGACACCACGCCGGCGATCCTCGACACGCGCATGGCCGCGGGCAAGGCGACGGGGTGGGGCGTGACCGCCCTGCCCCGCGTCCAGGCCTGTATCGACGCGCTGGCGGGGCCGGTGTTCGCCATGGGCTTCTGCTATGGCGGCACCACGGCCTGGCTGGCGGCCTGCCGCTGTGAAGGGCTGACGGCCGTGTCGGCCTTCTACGGCGGCGACATCGCGGCCTATCGCGACGAGACGCCGAAGGTCCCGACCATCCTGCACTTCGGCAAGACCGACAGCATGATCCCGCTGGCCGATGTCGACGCCATCCGCGACGCCCATCCGGACCTGCCGATCCATCTCTACGACGCCGGCCACGCCTTCGTGGCCCCGAACGGCCACCACCCCGACAGCGCCAAGCTGGCCCTGCTGCGGACCTCGCAGCTGTTCCACCGCTCGAGCGGAAGCAAGGGCGAGGTTTGAGGCCTATTTCGGCGGGATCGCCCCCGCCGTCGGCCAGGCGCTGTCACCCAGGCGCTTGAGGTTCATCTCGAAGAACTGCACCGGGGCCTGGCCGGGAACGACCCGCTCGCCGATCTCGCGCCAGGCGCCGTCCTTGACCACGGCGGTGTAGCGGAGGGTCATCGGCCCGGCCGGGATCTCCCAGACATAGCCGTCGGCGGTCGGCGTCAGCTTGAAGTCGCCCGCCTGGCCCATGGCGTACGAGCGCAGCGAATAGGCGCCCGTCGTGGGCTCGAAGGAGATCACGCCCAGGGCGTTGAAGCCGGTCGAGCCGTCGGGATTGTAGCCGCGCCCCTCGACCACCTTGACCGCGCCGCCCAATAGCGGGCCGATCCGTTCGGCCTGGGTGATCTCGTGACGGCCGGTGGGGCCGATATTCCAGGCCGGACCGCGCCAGGTCCCGTCCATCCAGGATAGCTTCTTCATCGCCTCGGTTTGAGCCGCGATGCGCGGGCCGGGGTCGGGCGGCATCTGGGCGCGGGCCGCGCCGGCGGCGGCGAGAACGGCGGCGATCAGCGACGCGGCGAACAGCTTGCGGGACATGGCGGTCCTCCCCTGGAAATCGACCAGACTTTGTTATGCAAAGTTCTTGTCGTCAACAGGCTTGCGCGCCAGCCGACGGTACAGCGGCTCGCGCAGGGCGATGGCCAGCGGGATCAGCCAGTAGGCGCAGCCGGGCAGCCACGGCGCCGCCGCCATCGGTCCGAAGGTCAGGCCCGCCGAGACCAGGCCCGAGACGGCCGCGATGACCCAGACGTCACGGCTCATACCGATCGAGGCCAGGCTCTCGGTCGCGACGCCCAGGCGGTCCCGCCGGTTGAGGGCGTGCTGGTAGAGGGCCGTGAACAGCCCGGCCAGGATCGCGAAGCCAAAGCCGTAGATCCGGAAGAGGCCCCTCAGGTCGTCCAGGGTGCGGATGATCTCCCGGCCAGCCAGCCGGCCGCCGGAGATCCAGCCGAAGCCGGACTCGATCAGCATCCGCAGCGGAAAGACGTAGACCAGCACCGTGAAGACGATCGCCAGGGCGTTCAGCGTCGACAGGGTGTCGCGGCGGGGGACCAGCCGGCCGTATTCGCGATAGGCCAGCCAGAACATGGCGATCAGGGCGAAGGCGCCCAGCGAGGCGGGGATGCGCCCCAGCGCCCGCCACAGGGCGTCGATGCTGGCGCTGGGTTCGGCGCTGGCGATGATCAGCAGGGTCACCGAGAAGGCGAAGGCCGCGTCGACAAAGGCGTCCAGCCGCTTGCCCGCTTCCAGGTCCGGATCGTGTCCGTCGCTCATGTTCGCCCCTCCGACTGACGACAGGATGAACGACGTTCGCCGAAGATGTCGAGGCCGTCGCCGAACCGTCACGGCTGCGCTAGGGTCGTGGCATGCGTCGCCGCGTTTCCGTCCTGGCCCTGCTGCTTTCCTTGCCCCTGGCTGGCGCCGCGCGAGCGGGCGAGACGGCGTGCTGGTTCGAGAACGGGGCCGTGATCGCCCCGGCGGTGCTGGGGACCATGGCCGGCGACTATGTCATCGACCTCTCGGCCCCGCGCCCCCTGCTGCACGAGACCAAGGCCCAGATGGAGGGCATCACCGCGCCAGAGCTGACCCTGCCCGTCGAGGTCGCGGGCCTGAAGGCGCCGGCGGTGTCGGTGAAGGTCGCCGACCTGGATGCGCGCGGCGCGGGCTTCGTCACCCCGATCGCCGGGGTGATCGGCATGGACGTGCTGGCCGGACACAGCGTCGAGATCGACTTCGCCCACTGCCGGGTGCGCATCGACCAGCCCTGGAGAGCGGCCCGCCAAGTCGTTTTGCCGGTCGAGGTGATCGAGGGCCTGCCGACCATCACAGCCTCCGTCTCCGACGGGCCTGAGGCCCTGCGTGGAGCCTTCGCCATCGACACCGCCTCCCAGGCCATGGCGCGGCTGTCGACGCGCGGGGCCAAGGCGACCGGCAAGCTGGATCCGAACGCCCGCCACCAGGCCCCGGCGCGGCTGCGCGCCCTGTCGATCGGCGGAGTGCTGGCCGAGAACGTGCCGGCCACCCTGGCCGAGGACCTGCCCGAGGGGGTCGACGGGACGCTAGGCACGGCCCTCTGGGCGCGCCACCGGCTGCGCCTGGCCGCCGACGCTCGCACGCTGGCGGTGGCCCCCTAGTGCTGATCGAAGCCAGCTCCGAAGCTTTCGCCGGCCTGCTGCGGGGCGAGGCGCCGGCGCCCTATCGCCTGGCCGACAGCCCCCTGGCCCCGCCCGAGGTGCTGGCCATGCTGAAGCAGCTGGCCGACCACATCCGCGTGGTGTTCCGTCCCGCCGCCTGGATGATCGTCGAGGATGGCGAGGTCGTCGGCCTGCTGTCGCCGACCCAGCCGCTGAATGCCGAGGACAGCAGCCTGCACATCGGCTACGGCGTCGCACCCACCCGGTCGGGCCGAGGCGTCGCGACCCGCGCCGTGGCCGACCTCGTCGCCTGGGCGCGGGAAGACGCCCGCGTCGACACCCTGACGGCCGACACCGCGGTCGACAATCCCGCCTCCCAGACCGTGCTGGCCCGCAACGGCTTCCAGGTCCTCGGCGAGCGTATCGACAGCGAGGACGGGCCGCTGATCATGTGGCGGCTGGAGGTCTAGCCCACAAAGAAAAGGCCCGGTGTTTCCACCGGGCCCTTCCGTATCGCAGCGATGG
>JAEXJH010000680.1 GCA_023445955.1 Pseudomonadota bacterium | reverse complement strand
GACCATGGGCCCCGAGCGCATCACCGCTTCGGGCGTCCAGCTCCAGACGGTCAACCCCGGTGGCCTGGCCGCCGAGGTCGTCGCCCAAGCCACGGTCGAAGCTGAACCCGGCGGTGAAGCGGCCCTGACCGCCCGCGCCGCGGGCTCGATCACCCGCATCACCAAGCGCCTCGGCGACCCCGTCCGCGCGGGCGAAACCCTCGCCCTGGTCTCCAGCCGCGAGGCCGCCCAGATCTCGGCCGACCGTAGCGTCGCCTCGGCCAAGGCCGACCTGGCCCGCAAGAACCTGGCCCGCGAAAAGCGTCTCTTCGAACAGAAGGTCAGCCCGCGTCAGGACTACGAGACCGCTCAGGCCGAACTGGCCGTGGCCGAGGCCGAGGCCCGTCGCGCGGCCACGGCCGCCGGCGTATCGGCGGTGTCGGGCGGCTATGTCGCCGTCATCAGCCCGATCAGCGGCCGCGTGACCGCCACGACCGCGAGCCTGGGCGCCTTCGTCGCGCCGGAGACGGAACTCTTCCGCATCTCCGACCCGGCCAAGATCCAGGTCAATGCGGCAGTGACGGCCGCCGACGCCCGGCGGGTCCAGCCCGGCGACAAGGCTGTGGTCGAGACCACCAGCGGCGAGACCCGTGACGCGGTCGTCCGCTCGGTGACCCCGGGTGTCAACGAGGAGACCCGCAGCGCAACGGTCGTCCTGACCCTGGCGAACGGGGCAGGGGCCCTGCAGCCGGGCCAGCTTGTCCGCGCCCGCATCACGTCGCGCCAGTCTACCTCCTCCGGGATCGTCGTGTCCGAAGAGGCGGTGCAGACCGTCAACGGCAACGACGTGGTCTTCGTGCGCACCAAGGAAGGCTTCCGCGTCCAGCACGTGCTGGCCGGCCAGCGCAGCGGCGGCCGTGTGGTCATCGTCGACGGCCTGAAGGGCGGGGAGACCCTGGCGGTCAAGAACGCCTTCTTGCTCAAGGCCGAACTCGGCAAGAGCTCGGAAGAAGACTGACCCCTAACCGCTATTCTGGAGACACGCCGAAATGATCGGTCGCATACTCTCGATGTCGGTGAAGGGGCGTTGGTACGTCCTGCTTCTCACCGCCATCATCGCCGCCCTCGGCACGTGGCAGCTGACCAAGCTGCCCATCGACGCCGTTCCCGACATCACCAACAACCAGGTGCAGATCAACACCGTGGCCGGCGCGCTTTCGCCGGTCGAGATCGAAAAGCGCGTGACCTTCCCCGTGGAGACGGCCCTGGCCGGGATCCCGGGCCTGGAGACCACTCGCTCGATCTCGCGCAACGGCTTCTCGCAGGTCACCGCGATCTTCTCGGAGAAGACCAACCTCTACTTCGCCCGCCAGCAGGTGGCCGAGCGTCTGACCCAGGCCGGCGACAGCCTGCCCGCCGGTATCCAGCCGCAGATCGGCCCCGTCACCACGGGTCTGGGCGAGGTCTACATGTACTCGGTCGAGTACGCGAACCCGCGCGGCAAGGGCGCCAAAGTCGTCGATGGCCAGCCCGGCTGGCAGAGCGATGGCGCCTATCTGACGGCCGAGGGCGAGCGTCTCGTCGACGCCACCGCGCAGGGCGCGTACCTGCGGACCATCCAAGACTGGACGGTTCGACCGCAGCTGCGCACGGTCAAGGGCGTGGCCGGGGTCGACTCCATCGGCGGCTTCCAGAAGCAGTACGTCGTCGAGCCTGACCCGGCCAAGCTGGTGGCGTACGGCGTCTCCTACACCGACCTGGCCAAGGCCCTGGAAGGGGCCAACCTCTCGGTCGGCGCCAACTTCATCCAGCGGGCCGGCGAGGCCTATCTGGTGCGGGCCGATGCGCGGGTGCGCACCCTGGACGAGATCCAGAACGCCATCATCGCCACGCGCCGCACCGTTCCGGTCGCGGTCAAGGACGTCGCCAACGTGCGCGTCGGCGGCGATCTGCGCACCGGCGCGGCCAGCAAGAACGGTGAGGAAGTCGTCGTCGGCACCGCCCTGATGCTGATCGGCGAGAACAGCCGCTCGGTGGCCAAGTCGGTCGGCGAGAAGCTGACCGAAGTCCGCAAGGGCCTGCCGCCCGGCGTGGTGATCACCACCACCCTGGACCGCTCGGTCCTCGTCAACGCCACCGTCAAGACCGTCGAACGCAACCTGACCGAAGGCGCCATCCTGGTCGCCGCCACCCTGTTCCTGCTGCTGGGCAACGTCCGCGCGGCCTTCATCGCCGTGCTGATCATCCCGCTCTCGTTCCTGATGATGGCCATCGGCATGAACGGCCTGAAGGTGCCCGGCAACCTGATGAGCCTGGGGGCGCTGGACTTTGGCCTGATCGTCGACGGCACCGTCATCATCATCGAGAACTGTCTCTTGAGGCTGGCCGAGCGTCAGCACCACGAAGGGCGTCTGCTGAGCCTCAAGGAGCGCCTGGAGACCGTACTGCGCGCGGCCCAGGAAATGATCCGCCCGACCGTCTTTGGCCAGGCGATCATCTTCCTGGTCTTCGCGCCGCTGCTGACCTTCACCGGCGTGGAGGGCAAGACCTTCTCGCCGATGGCCATCACCATCATGCTGGCCCTGGGCGCGGCGTTCATCCTGTCGCTGACCTTCGTTCCGGCCCTCGTCGCCATCCTGATGCGCGGCAAGGTCTCGGAGAAGGAGGTCAAGGTGATCGCCGTCTCCAAGGCCCGCTACGAGCCGCTCCTCAAGCGCTCGATCGAACGTCCCTGGCCGTTCATCGGCGGCGCTCTGGCGCTCTTCTTGGTGGCCGGTGTCGTCTACACGACGCTGGGCCAGGAGTTCATCCCGCAGCTCGACGAAAAGAACGTCGCCATGGGGTCGCTGAAGATCCCGTCGACAGCCCTGGAGCAGTCGCTGACCATGCAGCGACAGGTCGAAAAGAACGTCTCGTCCCTGCCCGAAGTGGAGATGATGTTCTCCAAGACCGGTACGGCCGAGGTCGCCACCGACCCGATGCCGCCCAACGCCTCGGACGGCTTCATCATCCTCAAGCCCCAGAAGGAGTGGCCCAAGGAGGTCGCCAACAAGGCTAAGGTCGTCGAGCGCATCGAGGCCAAGGTCGCCCCGCTGCTGGGCAACAGCTTCGAGGTCACCCAGCCGATCCAGATGCGCTTCAACGAGTTGATCGCCGGCGTCCGCGGCGACGTCGCCATCAAGCTCTATGGCGATGATCTGGAGAAGATGAGCGCCACCGCCGCCAAGATCGGTTCCGTCCTGGAATCGATCCCCGGCGCCGAAGGTGTTCGTGTCGAGCAGGTCGGCGGCGCGCCCACCCTGGATGTGAAGTTCGACCGGGCCGCCATCGCGCGCTTCGGTCTCAGCATTGACCAGGTCGCCGACACCGTGGCCACGGCCATGGGCGGGCGCCAGGCGGGTGACGTCTTCGAAGGCGATCGCCGCTTCGACATCACCGTCCGGGTGCCGATGGCTCAACGCGATGACCTAGACGCCCTGGGCGCTCTGCCGGTCATGCTGCCGGCCGGCGAAGGCGGTGTTCAACGCTCGGTCCCGCTGCGCGAGCTGGTGCAGTTCCGCTTCGCAGATGGCCTGAACCAGATCAGCCGCGAGGACGGCAAGCGCCGGGTCGTGATCCAGGTCAACGTGCGTGGCCGCGACATCGGCTCGTTCGTCAACGAAGCCCGCAGCAAGGTCGAGGCCGTCGAGCTTCCGACCGGCTACTGGCTGACCTGGGGCGGCCAGTTCGAGAACCTGAAGGCCGCCACCCAGCGCCTTTCGATTGTCGTGCCGCTCTGCTTCGTCCTGATCTTCCTGGTGCTCTACATGGCGCTGGGCGGGTTCGGGCCAGCCGCATCCGTGTTCGCGGCCATTCCGCTCGGACTCTCGGGCGGGGTGTTCGCCCTGGCGCTGACCGGGATCACCTTCTCGATTTCGGCGGCGGTGGGCTTCATCGTGCTGGCCGGCGTCGCCGTCCTCAACGGCCTGGTCGTCATGACCAGCGTTCGAGAGCGGCTCGAGGCCGGCGTGCCCGTGGTCCAGGCCATCTATGAGGGCTCGGTCGAACGCTTCCGTCCGGTCCTGATGACGGGTCTCGTCCCGGCCATCGGCTTCATCCCGATGGCCCTGGCCAGCGGCACCGGCGCCGAAGTCCAAAAGCCCCTGGCCATGGTGGTCATCGGCGGCCTGGTCACGGC
>JAEXJH010000679.1 GCA_023445955.1 Pseudomonadota bacterium | reverse complement strand
GATTCGAGGCGAGGATCTCGATGCCCCGCTGATTGGGCGGTTGTCCGACCGGGGCTTGCACGACGAGCTGAGCGGGCAGGCCTATGTGGTGGTCGACGGCGTCGACGGACGGCTGCACCATTTCCGGTTTCGCGACCTGGAGGCGACGGGGGATACGCCGATCGGCGGCCTGGTCGAGATCCGGCTACCGGCTGTCGAGGGCGCCAAGCCCGTGCTCGACCTGGTCCATCGCGCGGACCTGTCGATCGGGCAGCAGATCACCGCCTCCGGGGCCACCTGGCTCGACCGTCAGCTGGTCGTCAGGGACCCGTCGCTCTTGGCCGGGCACGGCTTTGGGCAGGAGGTCCGCGCGGCCCTGGAAGACCGCCGCGCGCACCTGCAGCGTCTGGGCCTGGCCGACCGGGCCGGCCGTCCTAGGCCCGGCCTGCTCGCCCTGCTGCGCGCGGAGGAACTCGAGCGCGTCGGCGGCAACCTCAAGGCGGAAGCGGCCGGGGCCTACAGCGAGGCCAAGGCGGGCGACCTCGTCCAGGGCGTCTACCGGCAGCGCGTGGATCTCGCCTCGGGCCGGTTCGCCATGATCGACGACGGCCTTGGGTTCCAGCTCGTGCCCTGGACCAGGACCTTGGACGACCGCCTCGGGCAGGCGGTGACAGGAACGATGACCCCGGGAGGAGGGGTCGATTGGGCGCTCGGACGAAAGCGGGGGAGAGGGCTTTGACAGCGAGTCCCCTCCATGAGTGGAACGAAGATCCTCTGGGGCCAGATCCTGGTCGTCGGCCTCTTGGCCTTGGCCGGCGTCTGGCTGGCGACTGAATGGACGGCCTGGCGGCTGGGGTTTCAGCCGCAACTTGGACCGGCATGGTTCTACCTCGGCCGATGGCCGATCTATCCGCCGCCGGCCTTCTTCTTCTGGTGGTTCGTCTACGAGGCCTATGCGCCCGGCGTGTTCGCGCGCGGCGCGTTCATGGCGGCCGGCGGCACGGTCGCCGCCATCTTCGTCGCCATCGGCATGTCGATCTGGCGCGCGCGCGAAGCCAAGAAGGTCACCACCTACGGCTCGGCGCGGTGGGCCACCGAGGGCGACGCCAAGGTCGCCGGACTGCTTGGCCCGGACGGAGTCGTCCTGGGCCGGCTGGGCGAACACTATCTTCGCCACGATGGCCCCGAGCATGTCCTGTGCTTTGCGCCAACGCGATCCGGCAAGGGCGTCGGCCTTGTGGTGCCCAGCCTTTTGACCTGGGCCGGGTCGGCGGTGATCCACGACATCAAGGGCGAGAATTGGCAGCTGACCGCAGGCTTCAGGGCCAAGATCGGTCCGGTCCTGCTGTTCGATCCGACCAATCCGCAGTCCAGCGCCTACAATCCGCTGCTGGAGGTGCGCAAAGGGGCGACCGAAGTCCGGGATGTGCAGAACATCGCCGACATCCTGGTCGATCCAGATGGCGCGCTAGAGCGTCGGTCGCACTGGGACAAGACCAGCCACAGCCTGCTGGTCGGGGCGATCCTTCACGTCCTCTATGCCGAGCCCGACAAGACGCTGACGGGCGTGGCCAACTTCCTGGCCGATCCCCGCCGGACGATCGAGGCGACGCTGCGGGCCATGATGGCCACGCCCCATCTCGGCGACCGCGTCCACCCGGTCGTCGCCAGCGCCGCGCGCGAACTTCTAAACAAGAGCGAGAACGAGCGGTCGGGGGTGTTGTCGACCGCGATGAGCTTCCTGGGCCTCTACCGGGATCCGATCGTGTCGGCCGTGACCGCCCGCTGCGACTGGCGGATCGACGACCTGGTGACGCCGGGACGTCCTGTCTCGCTCTATCTGGTGGTTCCCCCGTCGGACATCAGCCGCACGCGGCCGCTGATCCGGCTGATCCTCAATCAGATCGGCCGACGGCTCACCGAGGGCTTGGAAACCGCGCGCCATCGGCCCCAGCTGTTGATGATGCTGGACGAGTTTCCGGCGCTCGGTCGGCTCGACTTCTTCGAGCAGTCGATGGCCTTCATGGCCGGCTATCGCATCAAGGCCTTCTTGATCGCCCAAAGCCTCAATCAGATCGCCAAGGCCTACGGCGAGAACAATTCCATCCTCGACAACTGCCACGTCCGGGTCGCGTTCTCGACGAACGACGAACGGACCGCCCGGCGGATCAGCGACAGTCTCGGCACCGCGACCGAGATGCGGGCGATGAAGAACTACGCCGGGCACCGGCTATCGCCCTGGCTCGGCCATCTGATGGTCAGCCGCCAGGAGACGGCCAGGCCTTTGCTGACTCCGGGCGAGGTGATGCAACTCCCCGCCGACGAGGCGATCGTCCAGGTGTCGGGCGTCGCGCCGATCCGGGCCAAGAAGGCGCGCTACTATGTCGACCGCGAACTGGCCGCCCGCATTGCGCCGCCGCCGGACAAGCCCGCGATCCTTCTGCCCGCGGAGGTCTCCGAATGGGTGTCGACGATCGTGGCCAAGAGCGCGCCCGAAAAGGGTCATGGCGACGTCGACGACGAGGGCGGCCTGAAGATCGAGCCTGAACTCGACCCGCCGGAGACGATCATCCCCGTCGAGCCGGCCGAGGTCGAGCTGGACCTGGATCTCGAAAGTGATGATGGCGTTCAGGCCGAACAGTCCCGCCGGTTCCGGGCGGCGGCGCGCATCGCGGCCCTGGATCCTGACGACGGAATCCCGCTGTGAAGGTCCAGACGAAGGTGTTCATGGCCAGGGATCTTTCCCTGGCCCTGGACGCGGCTTCACGGCGCATGCGCAGGTCCAAGTCCGAGATCGTGCAGGCCGCCGTGGCGGCCTACCTGTCGCCGGACGGTGAGGAGATGGCCGAAGCGGCGATCACGCGCCGCCTCGACCGGATCACACGGGAAATGGAGCGGCTGGCGCGGGACGTCACCATTTCCAACGAAGCCATCGCTCTGTTCGTGAAGGCCTGGTTGACCGCGACGCCAACCCTGTCCGGAGGAGATCAGAAGGCGCAGAACGCCAAGGGGCACGAGCGATATGTCGGGTTCCTGGAGGCCCTGTCGCGGCGCCTGGCGTCCGGGCGCCTGTTGCGCGGCGAGATTCTGGAAGAGGCCGACGGCGACGAGCAATAGCCCTGAACAGGCCATCCTCACTTCCGGCGCCGCACCGCCCAGACCAGGGCGGCCGTGGCGGTGACGAGCGAGGCCAGGGCGGTGATGTGTTCTGGGGTCATGTGGGGCTTCCTTCAAGTGGCTCTGCCCTGCTTGAAGGATTTCTTGAACCTGCACAGGCCATGACCGAGTCCGTGTCCCCCTAACCCGGGGTCGTACCCACCCGCAGGTCACGACGCGGTTGGTACTCCTTGCTGTCGCCGCGCTTTTCGAAGAGTTCGCGGATGTGACGCGCGATCCATTTGTCGTCTGACGTGAAGGTCCATTTGGGATCGTTGCGGATTTGCTCCTCGACCATGCGGGCGCATCTAGACAGAGAGATCTGCGAGTTTTGGGCGATGATCGCCTTGGCGATCAGTCGCAGCTTTTCAGTGGCCGATCGGCTCTTCTGCCGTTTGCCAGCCTTGAAGCGGGCTTGTTGTTCGTCCGCTTGGAGACCACGCACCGCGGGCGCCAGCAGCCGCTCTTCAGCCTCGGCCCGGGCCATCAGGTAGCCGAACACGGCATACGGCGCAGGATCGTAGCTGCTGTTCCCTTCGACCAGAGCAAGGATCGCGCGCTTGTAGGTCTCCGAGAGATCGGGTGACGGCACCGGCCATGCTTCCAGCGGCTCATCGACAAGCTCGTTTATGTCCTCGATCTCGGCGCGGACGCCCAGGCGTGCCAGTAGGGCCTGGTAAGCGGAGCTGTAGTCCTCGACGAAGACGAAGGCATCGGTAGCTTCCTCGGTCAGCAGCACCAGCGGGCGGGTCGCCTCGGAAACAGTTTTGTCGGCGTGCAGTACGACGATGCGCGCTTGCTTGCCTTTGTGGGCGTCGTCGTCGCCAAACTGGGCGAAGGGCGACTTCAGCTGCGCGGTGCCGACGACGCTGATCACGACCAGGCTGCCCGGCTCGACGTCGATGACATCGACGGTCTTGGACATGAAGTCGCGGATCCACGGCGGCGTCCATGGGAAGATCAGCTCCGGCCCATACATCGACTGCCGCTGGCCGTAGGTCCCGAGGGTATGCAGGGGCTTCCAGACCTCCTTGTCGACATCGCATGTCAGGTGGAAGCAGACGCCATCGACGACGACGGGTTCTGGGCTCTCCCAGGCTTCGGCCAGGTCGAGCACTCGATTGATGTGGACCCTGTCCTCGGCGCTCAGTTCGAAGGTTTCGTCGTCAGACATTCGGAATACCCCGCCCTGGCAGCGCCAGCTCTACGCCGGCGAAGGGCTGGAGCGCGCTGGGCGGCGGCCAGTCCCTGTAGGCGTAGTCGATCAGGTCACGGACCAGCTCCGGCAGGCCCGCCGTCGGGCCGGGCTCCAGCGGCTCGCCATGGGCCAGGCGATTGCGAATGTCGGGCAGGGTCGGTCGGATGGGGCTCTTTAGTACGAGCCGCCGGGTCACCTGGCCGCCGTGTTTCTGGCAGAAGGGCAGGGCGGCGTCGGTCAGGCCATCGCCGGTGACGATATAGTCCAGGGCCTTGCCGAATGACGTCCGCATCAGCTTGTGCGGGTTCTTGGGATCATAAACTGGGCGCGGCTTGGTCAGGTGGCCATAGCGATCGACCACGGCGTACTCCAGCGCCGTGAAGGTCAGCAGGTCCGCGGCAATGAGGTGGTCCGGCGACAGCCAAGCGAAGAGATAGGACGTCTGAACGCGTGTCCATCGCTCGGATAGCTTCAGCGGCGTGTGGGCGTTGAGGCTGAAGGCGTCGACGAACGCATACCAGTCGTCGAAGGTGTTGAAGGCGCGCCAGGCCGGGACGAGATCGCGATCGGGCCAGGGGACGCCCATGACGCCCTTCTGGCGGCGGAGCTTCGCGGCGAGGGGTTTCAGGGCGGCGTTGGTCGGCATGGGCCAAGCCTAGCCGTAGATCGGGTCGCATGGGAACCGGACGAAGGGCTTCTCCTTCACTGCACTCGCTCGCCCCGGGATGGCTCCCGCGTCTCGGCGGCGGCGGGCCTTCCAAGTCTAGCGGATAGGGCCGATCCGCCGTTTCCCCTTTTACCGCGCGAAATCCCGACGGCTGGATTCGGCTGTTGAGGTCGTCGGATTCCAGGTCTTCTTACTCATCCCCGTAAGCAACGGGGACCCGCCGTGGACCTTTCCGAACATCAAGCTGGACGCGAACGCAGCCGCCAGATGCTGCGCACCGCGCTGGGGCCGCTGCTGCTGGCCCGCCTCGAAGACCCCGGCGTGGCCGAGGTCATGCTCAACCCCGATGGCCGTGTGTGGGTCGACCGCTTCGAAGGCGGCCAGTTCGACGCTGGCCTGACGGTCACGCCCGAGGACGCCGAACGCATCCTGCGCCTGGTGGCCCACCACGTCGCCGCCGAGATCCACCCCGGGCGACCGCGTCTGTCGGCCAAGTTGCCGGGCACGGGCGAGCGCTTCGAGGGCTGGCTGCCGCCGGTCGTGGCCGCACCGACCTTCGCCATCCGCAAGCCCGCCAGCCTCCTCTACCCCTTCGCCGACAATGTCCGCGC
>JAEXJH010000678.1 GCA_023445955.1 Pseudomonadota bacterium | reverse complement strand
CTGGACGAGGCGCCGAACCTACCCGGGGTCGTCGATGGCCATCCCAACTGGCGCCGGCGCCTTCCCGCGCCCAGCGCGGCTTTGCTTTCTTCGCCTTCCGTCGTCGCGCGCCTCAAGCGGCTGCGCGCTCAGAGACCGAAATGATCCCGACCGCCACTTACCGTGTCCAATTCCACGCCGGCTTCACCTTCGACGACGCCGCAGCGCTGGCGCCCTACTGGGCGGCCCTGGGCATCAGCCATCTCTATGCCTCGCCGATCGCCACCGCCCGCCAGGGCTCGACGCACGGCTACGACGTCATCGATCCGACCACGATCAACCCGGCGCTTGGCGGAGAGTCCGGCTTTCGAGCCTTGGTCGAAGCCCTGCGCGCCCAGGGGCTCGGTGTGGTGCTCGACATCGTTCCCAACCATGTCGCCGTCGGCGGGGCCGACAATGCCTGGTGGCTCGACGTGCTTGAAAAGGGTCCGGCCAGTCCCTACGCGCGCTATTTCGACATCGACTGGTCGCCGGCCGATCGCGAGCTTCAGGGCAAGGTGCTCGCCCCCTTCCTGGGTGCACCCTATGCCGAGGCCCTGGCAGCCGGCGAGATCGTCGTCGACGTTGAGCCAAACCTTGGTCGCCTGTCGATCCTGGCGCATGGCGCGCATCGCTTCCCTCTGCGAGGCGAGAGCTATGATCAGGTCCTGTCCGCCGTCGGCGTCGACGCGGTCGCCAAGATCGATCGCAAGCGCCTCGCCGATGCCTACGACGCCGCTGGCCTGCACGCGCTGCTGGAAGAACAGCACTATCGACTGGCCTGGTGGCGGACGGCAGGCGACGCCATCAACTGGCGCCGGTTCTTCGACATCACCGAGCTAGCCGGCCTGCGCATCGAAGATCCCGTGGTTTTCGACGCGGTGCACGCCCTGCCGCTCCGGCTCTATCGCGAAGGTCTGATCGACGGGCTGCGCGTCGATCACGTCGATGGCCTGGCTCAGCCTGGCGCCTATGGCCGGCGGCTACGCCAAGCCCTTCAAGAGGCCGCGCCCGATAAAACCCCCTGGCTCGTCGTCGAGAAGATCCTGGGGCGCGGCGAGGCCTTGTCGGCCGACTGGGGCGTGGACGGCACGACCGGCTATGAGGTGATGAACGAGATCTCCGCCGTCCAGCACGATCCGACCGGAGCCGAGCCCCTCGCCGCGCTCTGGGGCGCGATCAGCGGACGGTCGGAACGCTTCACGGACGAAGAGCATGTCGCGCGCCGCGAAGTGCTGACCCGCGACTTCGCCGCCCAACTGGACGCCGCGGCCGCCGCCTTCCATCGGCTGGCCCGGGCCGACATCGCCACCCGTGACCTTCCTATGGCAGCGCTACGCCGAGCCCTGGTCGCGCTCGTCGTCGCCTTTACGACCTATCGCTCGTATGCGGTCGACACGGGCCTGGCGCCACACGCGGCGCTCGATCGCGCCGCCGCCGACGAGCCGGCGTCTGTCGGCGCCCTGGCCCAAATCGGCCGCTGGTTGGCGGGCGATGGGCGGGTCCCTCAATCTCTACGCGCCGAGGCCATCCGGCGCTTCGAGCAGCTGAGCGCGCCGGTCGCGGCCAAGGCGGTCGAGGACACCGCCTTCTACCGCTACGGCCGGCTGCTTTCGCGCAACGATGTCGGCTTCGACCCCGGACGCCTCTCGACCTCGCCAGGCGATTTCCTGGCGCTGGCAGCCGAGCGCGGCGAGGCCTTCCGACACAGCCTGCTGGCCACCGCCACCCACGACCACAAGCGCGGCGAGGATGTGCGCGCGCGTCTGGCGGTCTTGAGCCATATGCCAGAGACCTGGGCGGCTCGGGCGCGGGCGTGGCTCGATCTTGCGCCGCTTAGCGAGGTGGACCCGGGCGATGCCCATATCCTCCACCAGACCATCCTGGGCGCCTGGCCTCTGGAGCTTTCGCCCGACGATCCGGCCGGGCTGACCGCTTTTGCAGACCGGCTAGCCGGCTGGCAGCGCAAGGCTCTGCGAGAGGCCAAGCTGCGCACGTCCTGGACGGTTCCTGACGAAACCTATGAACAAGCCTGTGAAGACTACCTGCGAGGCCTTCTGACCGGTGCGAGCCCGGCCTTTCGCGAAGACTGCGCCGACTTCGTCGCCGCCATTGCCCCGGCCGGGGTGGCCAACAGCCTGGTGCAGACGGGGCTGCGGCTGACCTTGCCGGGCGTCCCGGACCTCTTCCAGGGCGCGGAGTTCTGGGATTTCAGCCTGGTGGATCCCGACAACCGTCGCCCCGTCGACTATACGGCGCGACAGGCCGCGCTGAGGGACGGTTCGAAAATCTTCCCCTGGCGCGATGGCGCGACCAAGCAAAAGCTGATCGAGCAACTCTTGGCGCTGCGCCGCGCGCATCCGGCGGTATTCGATGCGCCATTGCGGCCGGTCACGCTCCAGGGGCGTCGCGCCAGCCAGACGGTTGTATTCGAGCGGCATTCGGGATCCGAGCGGCTCTTGGTCGTCGCCGCCGTGGGCTGCGCGCCGGCGTGCCTGGACGCGCGCACGCCCAGCATCCCGCCCGACTGGTGGGCCGACACCGCCCTTCCCGATGGCCGCCCGATCGCCGAGCTTATCGGCGGCGCGCCGTTCTGGGCGGCCGTGATCTGAGACCGTTGGTCGCGGCCTGGCTTGGTTGACAGGACTCGAGATCGGCGCGTCCATGGTCCTGCTTCTGGGGAGGGGCGCGGTGACCAAGGTCATGATCGACTACGAAGAAAAACTGTATCTGGCCCTGGCGGCTCTGCGCGGCGCTGGGTACGAGCCTGAACGTCTTGTGCTGGATCGTCCCAGCCGGCTTGGTCCCACGAGCATCGACTGGACCGCGACCCGCTCTGGCGGGCCACCCAAAGCCCTCGACCTGGTAGTCGATTTTCTCGAAACCGAGACCCCATCGATCGCCGTGATCAAAGA
>JAEXJH010000677.1 GCA_023445955.1 Pseudomonadota bacterium | reverse complement strand
CGGCTCGACGGTGCGGGTGTCGATCGACACGCCAGTCACGGCGAAGTCGCCGGCGACCTTGCCGCCGGTGGCTTGCGCGATCTCGTCAGCGGTCCAGAGGGCTTCAGGCATCCACGCCCTCCAGCGCTTCCAGGGTCTCGGCGACGTCGTCGAACGGGTGGACGACGCCGGCGACGATCTGGCCCTGCTCGTGGCCCTTGCCGGCGATGACCAGCACGTCGCCGTCGCTCATCAGCTGCACAGCGGCGCGGATGGCCGCGCGGCGATCGCCGATCTCGCGCGCGCCGGGGGCGGCTTCCAGGATGGCAGCGCGGATCGAGGCCGGGTCTTCCGAGCGCGGGTTGTCGTCGGTGACGATGGCGATGTCGGCCAGCTTGGCGCCGATCGCGCCCATCAAGGGCCTCTTGCCGCGATCGCGGTCGCCGCCGGCGCCGAACACGGCGATCAACCGGCCGCGCGTGTGCGGGCGCAAGGCTTCCAGCACGGTCTGCAGGCCGTCCGGCGTGTGGGCGTAGTCGACATAGGCCTCGCCGCCCTTCACGCCACGACCGACGCGCTGCAGGCGACCGGCCGCGCCTTCGAGGCTTTCCAGCGCCTTCAGCACACGCACGGGATCCTCGCCGGCGGCGATGCACAGGCCGGCCGCGACCAACACGTTCGAGGCCTGGAAGGCGCCGGCCAGCGGCAGCTTGATGTGGTGTACGACGTCGTCGATCTCGACCGCCATGTCCTGACCGGCTGGGGTCGGGGTGCGGGAGATCAGGCGCAGGCCCTGGCCGTCCTCGCCCACCGAGAACACGCTCTGGCCCGAGGTGACGGCGGCGGCGGCGAAGTTGGGGAAAGCCTCGCTGTCGGCGTTCAGCACCGCCGTCGCGCCGGTGGGCGTCAGGGTGTCGAACAGGCGCAGCTTGGCGGCCCGGTATTCTTCCATCGAGCCGTGATAGTCGAGGTGGTCTTGAGTGAAGTTGGTGAAGCCGGCGGCGCGCAACTTCACGCCATCGACGCGGCGCTGGTCGACGCCGTGCGAACTGGCTTCCAAGGCCAGGTGCGTGACGCCCATCTCGGCCAGGCGGGCGACCATCTCGGCGACGTCGCCGGCGTCCGGCGTGGTCAGGCCCGGCGGGGTCAGCTGCTGGTCGGGCTGGCCAAGTTCCGACACCACGACGCCCAGGGTCCCCATGCTGGCGGCCTTGTGGCCCAGCTTGGCGAAGATCTGGCGGGCGAAGCCGGCGACCGAGGTCTTGCCGTTGGTGCCCGTGACGGCCACGCACATGGCCGGCTGCTTGCCCCAGAAGGCGGCCGAGGCCAGGGCGTAGGCGCGGCGGGCGTCTTCCGAGCGGACGACCGGCACGCCCAGGCCTTCCAGCCCGCCCTCGGGGGCCAGCACGGCGGCGGCGCCCTTGGACACCGCGCCGGCAGCGAAGTCGCGACCGTCGACCTTGGTCCCCGGCAGGGCGGCGAACAGCCAGCCGGCGGTGACCTTGCGGCTGTCGGCGGTGACGCCGGCGATCACCGGGTCGTTGGCGAAAGGACGATTGAACAGTTCCGACAGATGTCTGGTCATAGCCCTGAGTCCGGTACGGCGTTCTTTTGGGGGCTGGCGATGGTCACCAGCTCGGTCTTGCGTTGCACGCCCAGGAACGGCGCGATGCGTTCGATCACCTTGCCGGCCGCCGGCGCGGCGACCCAGCCGCCGGTCGAGAAGCCGAAGGTCTTGGGCGTTCCGTGCGGCTCGTCCATCAGGATCAGCACGAAATAGCGATCGGCCTCGGGTCCGCCGTCGGTCGGGAAGGTGGAGGCGAACGAAGACACCTGGCGCTGGTGATTGTAGCCGCGGATCGACGGATCGTACTTCTCGCCGGTGCCGGTCTTGCCGCCGACCGACAGGCCGGGGACGTCGGCCTTGCCGCCGCTGCCGCCCGGCAGGACGTTGGCCCGCATGATCTTCAGCATCTCGGCCGAGGTCGCCTCGGAGATCGCCCGCTTGCCCTCGGGACGCACGCCCGCCGGCATCTTCTTGATGGTCAGCGGCAGCAGCTCGCCGCCGTTCAGCAGCGCGCCCATGGCCTGGGCCAGGGCCAGCGGGCTGACTTTTAGGCCGGGGCCGACCGAGGTGGCGGCCACCGCGTCCATGTCCCACTTGCGCGGGGTCAGGGGACGCGCCGACTCCATCAGCTCGACCTTGGCCGGCTTGGTCAGACCCAGATTGGCGAAATACTGGCTGAGACGCTCGCCGCCGATCTTCTCGGCCAGCATGGCCGTGCCGATGTTCGAGGAGTGCTTGAACACCTCGACCAGGGTCAGGATGGCCTTGGCCGCGTGGTAGTCGTGGATCGTGCGATAGCCCAGCTTGAACGGCTCGCGCGCGTCGAAGGTCGAGGCCGGAGTGGCCACGCCGGTGTCGAGACCGATGGCCACGGTGAAGGCCTTGAAGGTCGAGCCCATCTCGTAGACCGAGGCGGCGGCGCGGTTGCGCAACTGCTCGGGGCTGGCCTCGCCCGCCTTGTTGGCGTCGTAGTCGGGATAGCTGGCCAGGCCCAGGATCTCGCCGGTGTGGACGTTGGTGACCAGGCCCACGGCGCCGACCGGCTGGAACTCCAGCGCGGCCTTGCGCAGCTCGTCCTCCAGCGCGGCCTGCACGCGCACGTCGATCGACAGCTGGGTCGGACCGCCGTCGCCGCCGGCCGCCTTGCGGATCGGATCGTCCAGGGCGCGCTCGGCCCCGGCCAGGCCCTTGCCGCCGCTGTCGACGAAGCCGACCAGGTGCGCGGCCGTGGGACCCAGCGGGTACATCCGGCGCTCCTGCTCCTCGAACGAGATGCCGGGCAGGCCCAGGTTGAAGATGGCGTCCTTCTCGTCGGGCGTCAGGCCGCCCAGCACGAAGGCGCGGTGGTCACCGAATACGGCCTTGTCCAGGCGCTTGCCCGGCACCTGCGGCAGGGCCTTGCCCAGCGCGCGACGCACTTCCTTGGCGTCCCAGACCTCGCGCGGGTCGACATAGAGCGCGTAGTGAGCCAGGTCGACGGCCAGCAGCTTGCCGTTGCGATCGACCACGTCGCCGCGCGCGCCATCCGCGCCCTGCGCGTAACCGTTGCCCTGCCCCGCGTGCGAGAACAGCGCCGCCCAGCCAGCGCCCAGCGCGACGCCGACGAAGCACAGGCTGAAGAAGCCCATCACCAGGAAGATGCGGATGCGGGTGTCGTCTTCCGGCTTGGCCGCGGCGCGCGAGCGCTCGAAGGCGTGCTCCAGCCGCCAGACGCGCTCGATCAGCCAGCGCCAGAGCGGCGACTGGAAGCCGCCGGGACCCAGGTTCGAGAGGCTCATCGATGCGCCTCCGGGGGTGGCGGCGGCGGAGGCGGAACGTCGTCCGGCACGGCCTCGGGCGCATCGGCGGCCAGCGCCTCGGGCGTGACCGGCGCGGCCGAGATCGGCGCGCGCGGCAGCTCACGGCGGCGCGCGACGTCGATCAAGGCGTCCTCGGTGATCTCGTGATCCGGCTTGATCGGCTCCAGCTTCATCATCTGGGCCAGCTGCTCGATGCGGCGCGGCTGCTCCAGGTGAGCGACCTCGGCTTCCAGCAGGCGCTTGCGGACGCCCTCGTCCACAATCTCCTGCTCGATGCCGCTGATCTGCTGGCGCTCGCGGCCCGCGAAGGTCTTGGCCAGGTAGACGCTGGTGACCAGGGTCAGCAGCACCCCCATGCCTGCGAGCTCTACAACGCGGAAGCCGCGGATACGGCGATCGAACAGGCCAACGCTGGTCATGCCGAGGCCTCCCAAACGGGAGCCTGGGTGCGCACGGCGGCGCGCAGCTTCGACGAGCGCGCGCGGGGATTGGCGGCCAGCTCGGCCTCGCCCGGCGCGATGGCCTTATTGGCGATCAACTCGAAGCTGGCGGGCGCGCCGGCGGGCGCCTGGGGCAGGTGGCGCGAGCCGCCGGCGGTGCGCCCGGCGCGCTCGGCCAGGTAATTCTTGACGATGCGGTCTTCCAGCGAGTGGAAG
>JAEXJH010000676.1 GCA_023445955.1 Pseudomonadota bacterium | reverse complement strand
GCGCGCTGCTGGGCGACGACGAGACCACGCACGAGGCCATCGAGCGCCTGCGCGAGATGGGCTTCTCGCTGGCCCTGGACGACTTCGGCACCGGCTACAGCTCGCTGAGCTATCTGCGCCGCTATCCGATCGACAAGATCAAGATCGACCGCAGCTTCATCACCCCGCTGGGCGAGGACAAGGAAGCCGGCGCCGTGGTGGCGGCCATCGTGCGCCTGGCCAAGGCCCTGCGCCTGTCGGTGATCGCCGAGGGCGTCGAGACCAACGTCCAGCGCGAGCAGCTGAAGGAGATCGGCTGCGCCCACGCCCAGGGCTTCCTCTACAGCGCCGCCGTGCCGGCCGACGCCATCGACGCCCTGGTGGCCGGTGGCGGACGAGTGAAGCTGACGGCCGACGCCTAGCTGCTGACACCCAATGTCATTAGTAGCGATTGAAAACCTACGGGGGCGTGCTTAGCTCGCTGTCCAGCTCGCGCGGGGAGGCCGGCGAGCTTTGCGAGGGAACGCCCATGTCCGTCACCATCCAGTCCGTCACCCTGACGTCGCTCACGCGCGGCCTGAAGACGACGCTGTCGCTGCTCGAGAAGGCCAAGGAGCACGCGCAGGCCGCCGGGATCAGCCCCGACGACTATGTCGAGGCGCGCCTGTTCGAGGACATGCTGCCCCTGACCGGCCAGATCCAGCGCGTCTCCGACACCGCCAAGGGCGCGGTGGCCCGCCTGACCGGCCTGGACGCCCCGGCCATGGCCGACGACGAAAAGACCTTCGCCGACCTGCAGGACCGCATCGCCAGGACCCTGGCCTATGTCGAGAGCGTCCCAGCCTCGGCCTTCGACGGCGCCGAGACGCGCGAGGTCGTGGTGCCGGCGGGTTCGTTCACGCTGGGCTTCACGGGCCTGGATTACCTGCTGGAGTTCGTGATCCCGAACTTCAACTTCCACGTCGTCACGGCCTACGACATCCTGCGCCACAAGGGCGTGCCGCTGGGCAAGCGCGACTTCCTGGGGATCGGGCCTGAACGGCTGAAGGCGGCTTAGCGCCGCTTGAACTCCGCCGCCGCCGTCGAGGCCTGGGCCGCCAGCGCGGCCTTGGCCCCGGCGTCTCCGAGCACCTCGGCCTTCAGGAAGTTGGCGCTCAGCGCGGCGGCTTCCGCGAAGCCCGGGGCGTCCGGATGGTGCGCCAGGCCATGGTCCGTTCCCTTGCCGATCCAGGCGTACTTCTCGCCGGCCGGGCTGGTGTCGAAGGCGTAGAGGTGTTCCTTCCAGTCGTCGAACATGCCCGGCATGACGTCCTTGTCGCCGGTGACCATCAGCATCGGCGTCTTCAGGCCGGCATAGGCGGTCGGGCCGATCAGGCCCTTGACGACGCCGGCGTCCGAGAAGCACAGCACCGCCTTCACGTTCGGGTCCTGGGCCGGGATCATGCCCGACATCGCCCCGCCCCGGATCAGTGACATCAGCGAGCCGTACGAGTGGCCAGCCGCCGCCACGGGCAGGCCCGGCGCGGCCTGGGCGACATAGGCGCTGGCGGCGGCGAGGTCCGCCAGGCGGGCGGGGAAGGCGCTGCGCAGGTCGTACTTGGCGTGGTCGGGGTGCTTGAGCGAGTCGACGTGCAGCGGCGCGACGATCAGGAAGCCGGCCTTGGCCCACACGTCCAGCAGCCCCGCATAGCCGTCCGGCGCGCCGCCCGCGCCGTGCGAGAACACAACCACGCCCTTGGGCGCGTCGGGGCGGATGACGGTCAGCTGCAGATCGCGGTCGGCGACCTTGATCGTGGTCGTCGAGGTGCTGGTCGCGGCGCGAGCCAGGCCTGACGTGAAAAGGACGGGCGCGGCGGCCAGCGCCAGCGTCGCGGCCAGCAGGCCCCGGCGGTTCATCGAGAAATCGGTCACGGAAAGCCCCACAAGGATTTGAGGCGCAGGATTTCGCGGTTCGCCGAACGTGTCCAGCGGCTCAGAACGCCGGCTTGACCTCGATCGACACCAGCTGGCGCGGCGCCCGCGAAGGCCGCAGATCGCCGTCGACCACGAGGCGGTAGGGGCCTTCGCGGTCGTCCAGCTTGTGGCCGTTGACGGTGTCGGCGACCACCACCGGGTTGGCGCGGTAGACCGGATCGGTCTCGGCCAGCGACAGCACGCTGAAGAAGCCGTCGGCCGCGCGGGCGATGACCACCTGGTTCAGATACCGCCCCATCAGCCGCTCGCCATGCACCACGCCGGCCTGGGCCAGCACGGCGTCGAGCCGCACGCCCTCATAGGTGACCGCCGCGCCCTTGACGGTGATGGTGGCCTTGGCGCGGGGGAGGGTGGCGAGGTCCTTGGGGCTCAGGGTGACGGTGTCGCGGCCGGCGACGGTGACCTTGAGGTCCTGGGCGAAAGCCGCGCCGTGCAGGGCCAGGGCGGCGATAGCGGCGAGCAGCAGGCGCATGCGGAATCTCCGTGGGGCCGTCCTCGCCCTTCGACAGGCTCAGGGTGAGGACTATTGCCAGGCCGCGCCAGTAGAAACTCCGCAGGCAGTAGAAACCTCATCCTGAGCTTGTCGAAGGACGAGGTTTCGGGCCCTCAGCCGTGCGATCGCATCGCCGGCGGCGCGGGCACATCCGCCAGCGCCTCAAGGCTCACTGGCCTCGCCCCATGCTCGAACACCAGCGGATACAACGACACCACCAATAGCAGCGCCATCACCACATTGAACGTCCGCAGCACCTTCGGCCGATCCAGGAACGGGCGTAGCCCCTGGCCAAACCCGGCCCAGGCCGCGCTGCACGGCGCGCCGACCAGCATGAAGGTCCCGGCCAGCAGCGGCACGATGGTCCAGCCCGAGCCCTCCGGCGCGTAGGTCGTCACCGCGCCCAGGGCCATGGCCCAGGCCTTGGGATTGACCCACTGGAACGCCGCCGCTTGCAGGAAGGTCATCGGCTTGCCGAGGTCCTTGTCGCTCACCGAGGACGAGGTCCCGATCTTCCAGGCCAGCCACAGCATGTACGCGGCCCCGACCCAGCGCAGCACCTCGTGCAGCACCGGATAGGCGCGGAACACCCCCCCCCGGGCCCCCCCCCGGG
>JAEXJH010000675.1 GCA_023445955.1 Pseudomonadota bacterium | reverse complement strand
GTCTACGCCTCGGGCCAGTACGGCCCGCGGCTGCTCAGCAATTTCATGAGCGACCGGGGCAACCAGGTCACCCTGGGCACTTTCATCGCCACCTTCGTCTATTGCCTCCTGATCCTGCGGACGATCCGCTCTGCCGACGAGGCCGGCGCCCAAGGCGGCTTCGTGCCCAACCTCGCCCTCCTGGTCGGGGTGGCCCTGGCGCTCTGCTCGATCGCGGTCCTGATCTTCTTCATTCATCACGTGCCGCGCCAGCTGCACATCAACCGGGTTGTCGAGGACGTCGGCGATCGGCTACTGGCAGGCATCGCGCGCCGCTATCCCGGCTTCATCGGCGCCCCCGCTCCGGATCAGGCCGCCGACGACGAGCCGCCCCCCATCCCCGCCGCGTTCCGGCTGGACGCCAGCGCGGCCGACGCCGCCAACCGAGCCCTGATCGTCGCCCCGAGCACCGGCTACCTGCAGGTGGTGGAGGACGAGGCCCTGATGGCCTTCGCCCGAGAGCACGACTTGGTCCTGCGCCTGCAGCACCAGCCGGGCGATTTCATCCAGGAAGGTCGCACGATCGTGGAGGCCTGGCCGCCGGAGCGCTACGATAAGACCACCGCTGCGTCGGTGACCCAGGCCTTCGCGGTCGGCTCCAGGCGTACGGCGCTGCAGGATCTGCGGTTCCTGATCGACGAACTGGTCGAGATCGCCGGGCGCGCCTTGTCACCGGGCGTCAACGATCCGTTCACGGCCCTGACCTGCCTGGACTGGCTGGGGGCGGCCTGCTCGGACCTGGCGCAACGGCGGTTACCCTCGCCGTTGAGGCTGGACAGCGACGGAGCCCTGCGGGTGATCGCCCATCCCGTGACCTTCGAGACCTTCATGGAGCGCGGGTTCGGGGCGCTGGCCCAATACTGCGCCGGGGACATGGTGGCCGCGCTCGGCTTCATCCGGGCGCTGGGCGCGGTGTCGCTCGGATGCGATGATCCCGGCCGGCTCAAGCTGATCGCCGCCCATGGCGCAAGACTGGTGGCGTTGGCCCGCCCCAGGCTGGCGGGGTTCAACCTTGAGCAGGTGCGGCTGCGCAACGACCAACTGCAAGCGGCTTTGGCCGAGCCCGACTACAAGCGGCGCTTGCGCGATAGCGCCGCCTGGCTCGGCGGGACCGGCTAACCTTCGCCCGCGCGACGCATCCTATCCCTCGCCAAATCAAAAAAAGGGGGCAGGCTTGATCAACCACGCAGTCTGTCCCGACTGGGCGCAGCCCGCCTCCCAAGATCTGGCGCGTCATGTTGAAACCGAGTGGGACGTCGCCGCCGAACGGCCCAATTTCGAAGAACGATGACAGCAGGTATTCCGAAAGCCCAGTTGGGTGGGGCGATAAATAAAGCCGGTGGATCAAGCGGCCAAGAGCCCTCTGGCGGCGCCGCAGACATCATGAACGACATAGGGCTTTGACATGAACGTCGCTGGGAGATGATCGACCGATCTAAGGATGGGCAGAGCAGACGTTATGATGATCTGGAGTTCGGGAGCCAGGCGCTTAAGGTGCTCGGCCAAATCGATGCCATTCATCTCTCCCGGCATGTTGACGTCGGTAAATAGCACTTGGATGCGCACGTCCCCGCCGTAAATCCGCAACGCGCTGGCGGCGTGTTCAGCCTCGAGCACGATGAAACCGTCATCTAGAAAGGCTTCCACGGCGAGCATTCGGATCAGAGCCTCGTCTTCGACGATGAGCACGACCGGTTTCGGGATCTGGATCATGCAAGGCTAAGCCTTCGCACTGGCCGTTGTTCCATCCTTGACCTTGAATGCCGAACGCGACGTCGCCCGCCTGCTCGCCTGGAGGGCGTCCAGCATGGCTTCGTCTTCGGAGGCTGCCTGTTTAGGGCGGCGCCGATAGTCAAGTGTGGAAACGTGGCCCGCGAGGAACAAGCATCGTCGGCCGGCGCTCTTTGATTCATGACCACCTACAGGGCCTTTCGCCTGGACAATGCTGGGCGGCCCCACCCCGTCGACTGGCTCGTGGCGCTTAACGATGCCGATGCGGCGATCGAGGCCGAGGACCTTTGCGACGCCGAGACGAGCTCGATCGAACTCTGGCAAGGCTCCCGGTTCGTCGCCGCCTACGTTTGCGCCGGCTGATCCGGCGACAAGGCGTCGTCCAGGGCGAACCGAATGACCGCCCTGAGGCCCGAAGGCAGGAGTTCAATGTCCGCGCCGCCGCCCAGGCCCAGCGCCAGCCGGGTAATCAGCCGGCTGCCAAAGCCGCCGCCGGACGCCGGTGGCACGATATGGTCGACCGTTTCCTGCCAGGTCAGGACCGCTCCGGAGGCCGCGCGTTCGCAATGGATCAGCAGTCGCCCCTCGGGGCTGGAGAGCGCGCCGTACTTGGCCGCGTTGGTCAGCAGTTCGTGTGTGATCAGGGAGAGATTAACGGCAGCGTCCGCCGTCACGGCCATGGACGCGCATTTCAGCACCACCTGTCCGCTGTCGCCCAGATAAGGCGCCAGTTCCAGATTGAGCAACTCACAGACCTGGACAGAGCGCCATTCCTTGGAGGTCAAAAGGTCGTGCGTCAGCGCCATGGCGCCGATGCGGTTGGTGAAGGCCTCCGTGAACGCCTGGACACTCTTGGCGGATTTGCGCGTCAG
Source organism: Pseudomonadota bacterium (assembly GCA_023445955.1). GTDB lineage: Bacteria > Pseudomonadota > Alphaproteobacteria > Caulobacterales > Caulobacteraceae > Caulobacter. Next base: position 2,335 of record JAEXJH010000675.1, on the reverse strand, counting down.
CATGGCCAGCGACAGCACCGTGGCCAAGGTGTTCTTCACCCGATGGTTCAGCTCGTTGTTGAACAGCGCCTGGCGCTCGGCGGCGAGCATGCGGTCGGTGGCGTCGGCGCCTTGCAGGAAGACGCCCGTGACGCCGCCGTCGAGGTCGAACATCGGCGCGTAGAGGAAGTCGATGAACCGGTTTTCCGGCGCCCCGCCTCCGGGCGGAACCAGGCGCAGGGGGGCGCTGGTCCCGACGTGCGGTTCTCCACTGGCGTAGACCTGGTTCAGCAGTTCGATGAACCCTTGATCGACGGTCTCCGGCACGACCTCACGTACGGGCAGACCGACCACCGGGCGCCCGCCGACCAGGCGCATATAGGCCTGGTTGGCGAATTCGAAGACGTGGTCGGGGCCCTTCATGATGGCGACGAACCCCGGCGCGCTGTCGAACAGCGCCCGCAAGCGCTCACTTTCGGCCATGGCGATCTGCGAGGCGTGAGCCAGTCGCACGTGATGGGTCGACTCCACTACGGTGACGAGAACGCCGGCCACGCCGTCGCTCTCGTCGTGGACGGGGCTGTAGGTCAGGTCGAACCAGGCGTCCTGCATCGCGCCCTGGCGCACGATAGGCAGGAGCTGGCGCTCGAACGAGCGCACCTCACCGCGGCGAACGGCCTCGTAGATCGGTTCATTGAACGCCCAGACCTCCGGCCAGCACGTCTTGGTCGGCTGGCCCAGAGCCTCTGGATGGCGCTCGCCGCAGATCTGCGCGTAGGCGGCGTTATAGATTTGGACCAGCGAGGGGCCCCACAGCACCGTCATGGCCAGCGGAGAACCGACAATGACCGAGACCACGGTCTTAAGGCTCTGGGGCCAGCTCGCGGCGGATCCGAGCGACGTCGCGGCCCAGTCACGCGTTGCGATCAGGCGCTGCATCTCCAGATCCGTGACCTGGCCGTCGAGGATGACACGGGTATTCAAGAAGACGCTCCGCCCTAGCCGATCAGCAAAGGGTCGGGGTCCATCCACGAGCATCGCGCATCTTGCGCGGCAAAGCGGGACCGGCCGATTGTCGGTGGAGATATCGCACGCCTGGCGACAGCATTCTAACGATGGTTTGTCAGGGGGTTCATCGTCAAGGCGACGTCGTTGGCTGCCGCCAACGCACCTCCAGCACGGCGAAGTTCGCGAGACGGGCTCACGGTGACATTTTCGCGTGCAGGCGCCGGTCCAGGATTTCGGCTGGGCCTGTAACCTTTGCGCATCCCCCCGCGAATACAATCGTGGAACAGGGGGAAACCATGGCGATCAGCGGCGACTATCCGACCCCGGTCAACGTCAACGGCTTCTCGTGCAAGAACTGCACGGACGTCGACAACGCCAAGAAGCACATCGATCCGGCCCATCCCAAGGACGGTCCGTTCGGGATCAACGCCAAGAATCGTCCAGATGACATCAAGCGCACCGCCACCAAGTCTCTAGACCCAACCTACGACGGACAAGCCGCGGTGACGTTTGGCGGCCAACTCACCGCCTTCGCCGACAGGGCGTCGCAGCAGCGCCCCGTCGAGATCGCGGTAGGCTCTCGCGTCAATATATCGGTCTAGAAGCTGGTCCGGAACGCCGCTCGCCCCTGAAGGCTGTCCTGACGAGCGGCCTCGCCAAAGCGCGAACGGTCCGGACGGACGCTATGGACGGCGACGCCCTCCAGCACGATCTCTGATCCTTCGCGAACGGCGAACGACCAGGCCGCCGTGGCGGCCCAGCCGTGCTCGGCGTTGTTGTCCAGCCCCTTGAAGGTGCGGTCGCTGACCGAGAACTGGTCCAGCCTCACCGTGGCGGTTCCGGTCTTCAGGGTTCGTGACGCCAGCACATAGGCGGCGGCGAAGCCGACATCAGCCGGCTCGCGGCCATCGACCGCGACGCCCATCGCGGTCTCGCCGGTCATGGCCTGGGCAAGGATCTCGGTCTTGGCGTCCGGCGTCCAATGCGCGGCGGCCTGCACGAAGCGCGTGCGCCACGCATACTGGCCGTTCGTCACGGTCGTGCGGTCGCCGTTGTTGTCATAGCCGAACAGACTCAGCGCCAGGGTCGGGGCCGGCGCATAGTCCAGTCGGGCATACGCGCCCCAGCGTCCATCGACCTCATCGACCGGCCGCGTGGCCTGAGCCTGCTTGCCAGAAAACATCGCCGGCACGGTCGGAAGATCGAAGGTTCCGTCCAGATTGGCGCGCAGGTCGTGCAGCGCCCAGCCCCGAAACGTCAGCAAGGCTCCGGAGGTGTCATTGCCCTGGAAGGCGGCGACGGTGGCGCCGATTGGCCGGCCCGCGACGGCGCCGCGCAAGGTCACCTC
>JAEXJH010000674.1 GCA_023445955.1 Pseudomonadota bacterium | reverse complement strand
CAGCAAGGCGGCGTCGGGACGTTGGGCCGGAGCAAGGTCCAGCAGGCGGTCCAGCTGAGCGGCTTCGGCCAGCACCGGCGACAGCCGCGCCGGGTTCGTCGCCAGCAGGGCGCGCGCGGCTTCGCGCTCGCCTTCCGGCCAGCGGGCGATCTCCCCGCCATAGATCTCGGCCAGGTCCTCGAACCTTTCGAGCGTCATCATGACCATGCTTCCTTCATCCCGCCCCCCGCAGATCGGCCAGCGACGCCTTCAGCGCCCGTCGCCCGCGTGCGAGCAGGCTTTCCAGCGCCTCGACGCTGATCTCCATCAATCCCGCGGCCTCGATATTGCCCAGCCCCTGGTGGTGACAGAGCACGATCGCCTCGCGCTGACGAGCCGGCAGGGCCGCCAGCGCCGCCTCGACACGTTTGGACAGGTCCGCACCGATCAGGCCAGCGTCCGGCGGCGGGCCGGTGTCGACCTGCTCCGGTGGCGTGTCGGTGACGATCTCTCGCCGCCGCCTTAGCCGATCGTAGCAGAGGTTCAGCGCCACGCGGTGCAGCCAGGTGTCGAACTTGGCCGCGCCCGGCTTCCACGCCTTCGCCTGCTTCCAGGCGCGCAGGAAGGTCTCCTGGGCCACGTCCTCGGCCTCGCCGGAGTCGTTCAGCATCCGCCTCGCCAGGGCGAGGATACGCGGCAGGCGTCGGTCCAATAGCGTGCGAACGGCGGACGGGTCGCCCCGTCCCACCCCCGCCAGCAAGGCGTCGTCGGGATCGTTCCCGTCGGTCGCCAACCGTCAGTCTGCCGCGCACGTCGTCATCAGACCCCGACCTTGGCCTTGCCGCCCTTGGCCTGCAATTCCTCCAGCGTCAGGACGCCGTCATTATTGGTGTCCATCCGCTTGAAGCGCATCGCCAGCAAGGCGTCGGCCTCGGCGCGCGAGAGCATGCCGTCCTTGTCGGTGTCGAAGCGGGCGAACAGGCGCTGGCCGCGCTTGCCGGCCTTGCCCGACGCCTTGGCGTCGACTTCGGCGTTCTGCTTGCGGTAGGCGGCGAACTCGTCAGGCGAGATCTTACCGTCCTTGTTGGTGTCCAGCCGCGCGAACAGCTTGTCGCCGTTCTTGGCCTGGAACTGCTGCAGGGTCATGCCGTCGGTGGCGGCGGGCGCCGCAGCGGTTTGAGCCATCACAGGCCCAGCCAGCGCGAGCACGGCGCCGGCGGCGATCAGGGTGCGTACGATCATCAGTTTCAAGGTCTCCAGGGGTGGAAGGCCCGTCCCAAATGACTGAACGCGTGGCGGAACAGATTCCGTCGCGGAATTTTAGCCCGGCGCCTTCACGATCGCCGAATAGGCCGCGCGGGCTTCGGCCTTGGCTTTGGCCAGCTTGGGTTTCAGCGACTTGAACTGGCTGACGTGGCCGGCGCGCGCCAGCAGAGCCTTGAAGGCCTTGGGCTCGGCTTCGGGATCGCCGCCATCCTCCAGCGCGACCTTGATCAGCTGGCTGAGGTCCTGCTCCAGCCGCCAGGCGGTCTCCAACCGCGTCAGGGCGCCAGCGTCGGCCAGGCCCGCTTCCCGCAGGGCCGCCAGCGCCTCGCCGGTGTTCTGACGCAGAGGTCCGCCCTTGGCCGCGTGGGCCAGTTGCAGGAACTGGGCGGCGAACTCGATGTCCACCAGGCCGCCGGGATCGAGTTTCAGGTCCCAGTCGCCCTTGCCGGGGCGCTCGCGTTCCATCAGCTCGCGCATCTCGACGACGTCGGCGGCAGTCTTTTTCCACTCGCGCGGTCGGCGCAGGGCCGCCTCGATTGCGCCTTCGGCCTGGGCCTTGAACGCCGGCGAGCTGGCCCAGACCACCCGGGCGCGGGTCAGGGCCAGGAGCTCCCAGGTCTCGGCCTCGCGCTCGTAATAGTCGCCGAAGGCCGCGAAGCTGACCGCCACCGGGCCTTTGGTGCCGGAGGGACGGAGCTTGAGATCGACCTCGTACAACGTCCCCTCCCCCGTCGGGGCCGACAGGGCCGAGGTCAGACGCTGGGTGAAGCGGGCGTAGAAGGTGTCGGCGCTCCACTCCTTGATCAACGACGCGCCGGCCGGGTCGTCGGCGATGTAGAGCGTCATCAGGTCGAGGTCGGACTTGGCGGTCATCTCGCGCGAGCCGGCCTTGCCCAGCGCCACCACAGCGACATGGCCCGGGAAAGCCCCGCCCAGGCGCTCGACCTCGGCCAGCGCGGCGGGCGCCAGGCCGCGGATGATCAGGTCGCCCAGCTCGGCGAAGGCCCGGCCGATGTCTCGCGCGTCGGCGCTGCCGCTCATCACCCGCACGCCGATGCGGAAGCTCTGGTCGCGGAACAGCCGCCGCGCCGCGTCCATCGCGCCCTCGAAATCGGCCGGGTCCCACGGCGCAACGGCTGGCGTCTCGATGGGACCGAAGAAGCTGGGGTCCAGCAGGGCGTCCAGGGCCGTCGGCCGCTTGGCCATGGTCGTGGCCAGACGGGGAGCGAAGGCCATGACCTCGACGATCAGCTCGAACAGGCGCTGCTGGGCCAGAAACAGCGACTGGATCTGCACGCCCGAGCTCAAGGACGCGAAGAAGTCGGCGAAGCGGTTGAAGGCCTGGTCCGGCGCGCCCGTGGCGTTGGCGGCGTCCAGCAGGCGCGGCGCCAGGCGGGTGAAGAGCTCCCGGCCCCGCTCGGTGCGGGTGGCGGCGATGTGGCCGTGGTGCCAACCGCGGATGGTGGCGGCGACGCGCTCGGGGCTCGAGAAACCCATGCGCTTGAGGGTCGCCAAGGTCTCCGGATCGTCCTCGACGCCGGTGAAGACCAGGCTGCCGAAGCGCGAAGACAGCTCTTCCTCGCCGGCGAACAGGCGGCCATAGCGCTGATTGACGCCCTTGAGGATCCTGCCAACCGAGGCGTCGAAGCTGCGCAGGTTGTCCTGGCCCCACAGGGCGGCGACCTTCTTGCGGTCGTTGTCGGACTCCGGGAGCTTGTGGGTCTGGTCGTCGGCGATCATCTGGGCGCGGTGCTCCAGCGCCCGCAGGTCCTGATAGGCCTTCGACAGCCAGCCGGCGTCCTCCAGGGTCACGTGGCCGGCCGTCGCCAGGGCCAGCAGCGCGTCCAGGGTGCGCGGGCCGCGCAGGTCCGGCTGGCGGCCGCCCAGGATCAACTGCTGGGTCTGGACGAAGAACTCGATCTCGCGGATGCCGCCGCGACCGAGCTTGAGATCCGCGCCCTTGGCGGTCAGGCGGTCGTCGACCTTGTAGGTGTGGATCTGGCGCTTGATCGAATGGATGTCGGCGATGGCCGCAAAATCCAGGTTCCGCCGCCAGATGAACGGCTGGAGACTCTCCAGGAACGCCGCGCCTTCTGCGAAATCCCCGGCTGCGATCCGGGCCTTGATGTGCGCCGCGCGCTCCCAGTTCTGGCCGACGCTCTCGTAGTAGTCCATGGCCGCATCGACCGGGATGGCCGGCGGGGTCGAGGACGGGTCTGGGCGCAGGCGCAGGTCTATCCGGAAGACATAACCGTCGGCGGTGCGCTCCTGCAGCACCCGGCCCAGGTGGTTGGCGATCCGCACCGCCACGGCCTGCGGCTCGACGCCTTCGGCCACCTGCAGTTTCTCGGGCGCGTAGAAGATCGAGAAGTCGATGTCGCTGGAATAGTTCAGCTCGAACGCGCCGTGCTTGCCCATGGCGATGCAGAACAGGCCCGGCGCGGGGCCGTCCTCGCCTTCGCCCACATGGGTCAATGCGCCGCGATCGACCTCCTGACGGACGGCCTGGGCCAGGGCGGCCTTGAGGGTGGCGTCGGCGAAGCGGGTCAGGGCGCCGGTCACCTGGTCCAGATCCCAGACCCCGCCCAGGTCGCACAGCGCCGTCAGCAGGTGCAGGTCGGCCTTTAGCTCGCGCAGCACCCGGCGGGCGGTCTCGAAATCCGGTTCGGCGGCGACGGCCTCTGCGGCGGCAAGCGTCGCGGCCAGAGTCTCGCTCGGATCGCCGTCCAGGATCATCGACAGGCGCTTGCCGTCGCGGCGCGCCAGGCTGGCCAGATAGGGCGAGGCGCCGAACACCGGGGCGAGAGCCTCCCAGGCCGCGTCCACGCCCGCCATGGCCTCGCCGGCCCGCTTGGCGATCATCTCGTGCGCCCGCTCGGCGGCCTTGGCGTCGATGACGGGGCCGCAGGGGGCGAGACGATCAGCGAGACGAGTCATGCGGGCAACGTGGCCCGCCAAGTCGCCTCCCACAAGACTCGCGCTTGACGTTCGAAATTACAGTTGTAACCATTCATTCCGAGGAAACGGCAGGAACCGCTCCGACAATGATCGAGCTCTTCGCCCTCGCCCTGGTCCGGGCCCAGATCGCCGCCGCCGCCGCGGTGCTGCTGGTCGTCATGCTGCGCCCGTCCGCGCGCCAGCTGTTCGGCCCGCGCCGCGCCTATGGCCTGTGGGCCATCGTGCCGGCCGCCGCAGCGGCCGCCTTCTTCCCCAGCCTGGCCGAGACCATGGAGATCGGCGACCCCGCCCGGCCGTGGGGCGCCTGGGCCGACAAGCTGGTCCTGCTGTGGCTGGCTGGCTGCGCCGTCGCCACGGCGATCCTGGTCGTGCGCGAGCAGCTGTTCCATCGCCGCGTCGATAAGGGCCAGGCCGGCCCGGCCGTGGTCGGCGCCCTGTGGCCGCGCATCGTGCTGCCGTCCGACTTCGCCCAGCGCTTCGACGCCCGCGAGCGCGAGATGATCACCTTGCACGAGCGCACCCACATCAATCGCGGCGACCCGATCGCCAACCTGGTGGTGGCCGTGATCGGCGTACTGGGCTGGTGCAACCCGATGATCTACCTGGCCTCGGCCTTGGTCCGCATCGACCAGGAGCTGGCCTGCGACGCCACCGTCGTGGCCCTGCGCGGCGACATCCGCGCCGACTACGCCAAGGCGCTGATGAAGGCCCAGATGAGCGCGGCGGTCTCGCCCCTGGCCTGCGGCTGGGCCACCCACCCGCTGATCCTGCGCGTGTCGCTGCTGAACCGCCGTGAGCCCAGCCTGACGCGCGATGTCATCGGCTTCTTGACGATGACCTTCCTCGCGCTGGCGGCCATGGGCACGGTCTGGAGCATCGCCCCGCGCGGCCCGCTCTCCAGCGACCTCAACCCCGGCCTGGTCGCGCAGATGGACCCCTATACCGGCGCGATCGTCTGGGTGAAGGCCGACCACTAGGTCACAGGGAGCGCGGCGATGATCGATCTGCTGGTCCTGGCGCTGATCCGCCTGCAGATCGCCGCCGCCGTCGGCGTGCTGGCCGTGCTGCTGCTGCGCCTGCCGGTGCGCTGGATGTTTGGTCCGCGTCTGGCCTATGGCCTGTGGATGCTGGTCCCGACCGCCGCCATCGCCGGCCTGTTCCCCAGCCTGGCCGAGACCACCCAGACCGGCGTCGCCGCCACGCCGCTCGGCGCCAGCCTGGCGCTGAAGCTGCTGCTGGTCTGGATCGTCGGCGCCGGTCTGCTGGGCGGCGTCATGGTGCTGCAGGAGCGGTCCTTCCGCCGCAAGGCCGCGCGCGGTCAGGCCGGTCCGGCCGTCATGGGCGCCCTGTGGCCGCGCCTGGTACTGCCGGCCGATTTCACCGAGCGCTTCAACGCCCGCGAGCGCGACCTGATCCTGCTGCACGAGCGCACCCATATCCGCCGGGGCGATCCGGTCGCCAACCTGATCGTGGCCGGCTGCCGCGTGGTGGGCTGGTGCAATCCGATGATCCATATCGGCGCGGCGCTGGCCCGCATCGACCAGGAGCTGGCCTGCGACGCCACCGTGCTGGCGGTGCGCGGCGACATCCGCGCCGACTACGCCCGCGCTCTGCTGAAGGT
>JAEXJH010000673.1 GCA_023445955.1 Pseudomonadota bacterium | reverse complement strand
TCTTTGACCCGCTCCCCGCGAGATCCCGGTCCGTCATTACGAGAACGACGGTATCCGGGGCTCGCGGGCGGGGCCTATCCCCAGGTCTGGGGGTGTCAGAAACCCATCAGGCGGGCGTAGCGGTCGCGGTGGAAGCTGGCGCCGCCGAACAGGGCCTCGGTGACGCGAGCGCGCTTCATGAACAGGCCGGCGTCGTGGGCGTCGGTCATACCGATGCCGCCGTGCATCTGGACCATCTCATTGGAGGCAAGGTGCACCAGATCGCTGGCCTTGGCCTTGGCCAGCGAGGCCAGGGCGCGGGTGTCGCCGCCGGCGTCGAAGGCTTCCAGAGCGGCCTCGACGCATGAGCGGGTGGTCTCGATGTCGGTGAACCACTTGGCGGCGCGGTGCTGCAGCGCCTGGAAGGTGCCGATGACCTGGCCGAACTGGGTGCGGGTCTTGATGTACTCCAGCGTGATGTCGAAGGCCGCCGAGGCGCTGCCCAGCATCTCGGCCGCGAGACCGGCATAGGCGCGGTCCAGCACCGGCTCCAGCAAGGCCCAGCCCTTGTCGACCTCGCCCAGCACCGCGTCGGCCCCGACCTCGACGCCGTCGAAGGCGATCTGGGCCGCGCCGCGCGAGTCGATCAGCGACAGGTGGGTGCGGGTGACGCCGGGCGCGTCGCCGGCGACCAGGAACAGGGTCAGGCCCTCGGTCCCCGAACCGCTGGTGCGGGCGGCGACGATCAGCAGGTCGGCGGCCTCGCCGTCCAGGACCAGGGTCTTGGTCCCGTTCAACACATAGCCCGAGGCGCCCTTGGTGGCGGTCAGGGCCGTCTTGGCCGGGTTGTGGTGCGAGCCCTCGTCGATGGCCAGGGTGGCGACGGCCTCGCCGATGGCGATCTTGGGCAGCCAAGTCGACTTCTGCGCGTCCGAGCCGCCCAGCTGCAGCGCCGAAGCGCCGATCATGGCGGTGGAGAGCAGGGGAGAGGCGGCCAGCGTGCGGCCGGCCTCTTCCAGGATCAGCCCCAGGCCCAGATAGCCGAAGGCCGAGCCGTCGTAGTCTTCCGGCACGACCACGCCGGCCCAGCCCATCTCGCCCATCTCCTTCCAGGCGGCGGGGTCGAAGCTCTGCTTGGACTTGCCGTCCCGCAGCTTGCGCAGCGCGCCCACGGGGGCGCTTTCGCTGGCCCAGCCCTTGGCGGCGTCGCGCAGCATCGTCTGTTCTTCGGTCAGGACGGCCATCAGGCGTGCTCCCTGGATTGATGACGGACGGCCCAGTCGAGGGCCTGTTCCAGACGGTCGTTGCCCCAGAAGAGCTCGCCGTCGGCGGTGAGGAAACTGGGCGCGCCGAACAGGCCGCGCTCCTTGGCCATGCGGACGTGATCCTTCAGCAGGGCCTTGATCGGATCGGACTGGGCGGCGGCCAGGACGTGCTCGGGACCCGCGCCGACCTCGGCGATCAGCGGGGCCAGGACCTCGGGACTTCCGATGTCCTGGTCGTCCACGAAGTTGGCCTGGTAGACGGCGCGACTGAACTGCGGCGTCCAGCCGTCCTCCAGCCCGACCAGCGCCACGCGGGCGGCCAGCAGGCTGTTGCGCGGGAACTGGCTGGGGTGCGTGAGGGGCAGGCCCTGCTGATCGCAGACCCGCTCCAGGTCGCGCCACATGTACTGACCCTTTACGGGTACGGCGTTGAAAGGACTGTCGTTCAGCCCTTGCTGCTCATGGAACAGCGGACCCACGATGAAGGGCCGCCAAGCCACGGCCACCCCCTTGTCGGCGGCCAGACGCTCGATGCGCATGGCCGCCGGATAGGAGTAGGTCGAGGCGAACTCGTACCAGAACTCGATCATCGGACTATTGATGGTCCAGGAGACCGAGAACGCGCTTGGCGACGACGTTGAGGTTCACCTCGCTGGTGCCGCCCTCGATCGAGTTGCCCTTGGCGCGGAGCATGGCGCGCGGGGCGGCCAGCTCTTCGGCGCTGAAGCCTTCGCCTTCCCAGCCCAGACCTTGCAAGCCCAGCGCTTCGACCAGCAGCTCGGTGCGCTCCTGGTTCATCTTGGCGGCGGCGTACTTGATGATCGAGACGGCGGCGCTGGGACCCGAGCCCTGCTTGGACTCGGCCTCGGCGCGGCGCACGGTCAGCATGAAGGCGTGGGCGTCCATCGAGTGGGCCGCCAGGCGGGCGCGGAAGTCGCCGTCGGCGATCCGGCCTTCGCCGTCGACGCCGATCTCCTTCTTGGCCGCCTCGACGGGATTGAGACCGCCGCCGCCGCCAAAGCCCGAGGCGCTGATGTTCTGGCGCTCGTACTGGAGGAGGCGCTTGGCGATGTCCCAGCCGCCATTGACCTTGCCGACCAATTGCTCCTTGGGGACCTTCACATTGTCGAAGAAGGTCTCGCAGAAGGGCGAGGAGCCGCTGATCAGCTTGATCGGGCGGGCCTCGACGCCGGGCGAGGTCATGTCGAACAGCACGAACGAGATGCCCTCGTGCTTCTTCGAGGTATCGGTGCGCACCAGGCAGAAGATCCAGTCGGCCTGGTCGGCGTAGCTGGTCCAGACCTTCTGGCCGTTGATCAGCCAGTGGTCGCCCTTGTCCTCGCACTTGGTCTGCAGGGCGGCCAGGTCGGAGCCGGCGCCCGGCTCGCTATAGCCCTGGCACCAGCGGATCTCGCCGCGCACGATCTGCGGCAGGAAGCGCTGCTTCTGCTCTTCGGTGGCGTATTCCAGCAGCACCGGGCCGAGCATCCAGATGCCGAAGCTCATCAGGGCGGGGCGGGCCTTGATGCGGCGCAGCTCCTGCTCCAACACCTTGTTCTCGGCCTTGGAGAGGCCGCCGCCGCCGTATTGCTTGGGCCACATCGGGGCGGTCCAGCCCTTCTCGGCCATGCGGTCGAGCCAGAGCTTGGCGTCGGGGTTCTTCCAGACCATCTTGCGGCCGCCCCACGGGGCGTCGGCCTCGTCGCTCATCGGCGCCTTGAGAGATGCTGGATAATTGGCCTCGAGCCAGGCGCGGGTCTCGGCGCGGAAAGCGTCGAGCTCGGTTCCCCCGAAATCGGCCATCGTCTCATCTCCCTAAGCGGACGGTTATTGGCCGACACACTACGCCGCCGAGCGGCGGCGGCAAGTCGATTCAAACGGGCGTTCGCATCTTGCCCCGCGACCTTGTCACGGTTCGCGCGCTATAGGATGGCTCGCTGTTGGATCCCGCAGGGGATTCGTCACTTCGGGATCTGGATGTCCTCGACAGTTTTCAGGCCCGCGGCCCTGGCGATCGCCCCGACCTTGGCGGCGATCCTGACGGCGTCGGCCGGCGTCATGCTGCTGGCGTCGGGGGCCACGCCGTCTGAGCCGACGCGCTTCCTGCTGCTCTTGGCCTTCGCGCCGGACCTGCTGATCGAGATCAGCCACTTCTTCTCGTCGATCCTGGGCCTTGTGCTGCTGCTGCTGGCGTTCGGCCTGCGCGCGCGCCTGGGCGCGGCCTGGTGGGCGGCGCTGATCGTGCTGGCCGCTTCCGCCGTGCTGGCCATCTTCAAGGGCCTGAACTGGGAAGAGACGGCGATGCTGTCGGTCTGCTTCCTCTCCATCGTCCCGTTCCACGACGCCTTCCCGCGCAAGGCCGCCCTGACCAAGATGGAGGTCACGCCGGGCTGGCTGCTGTCGGCCGGGGCGGTCGTCGGCGGCGCGGCGCTGCTGGGCTGGTGGTCGTTCAACCACACCGAATATGTCGACAAGTCCTTCATCCGGGTGATGCAGGACGACGAGCTGCGGGCCATCCGCTCGTCGGTGGCCGCCGCCATCGTGCTGCTGGCCGTCGGCGTCTGGCGCCTGATCGCCACCGCCGCCACGCCGGCCGTGGTCGACGACACTGATCCGGAGTTCGACCGCGTGCGCGCCATCCTGGCCAAGGCCCAGGACGCCGAGCCCAGCGCCAACCTGGCCCTGCTGGGCGACAAGCGCTTCCTGTTCTCGGCCTCGGGCGAGAGCTTCCTGATGTTCGGCGTGCGGGGCCGGTCGTGGATCGCCCTGGGCGCGCCGATCGGCAAGGACGAGGAGCGCATGGAGCTGTTCTGGCGCTTCCGCGAGCTGGCCGACGCCCACGCCGCTCGGGCGGGCTTCTATGGCCTGGGCCCCGACGATCTGCCCGACTCCGTCGACCTGGGCCTGGCCATCCAGAAGACCGGCGAGAGCGCCGCGGTGCCGCTGGAGGCCTTCAGCCTGGCCGGCCGCCGCCGCGAGGTCCTGCGTCGCAACTGGCGCAAGGCCGGGGAGGGCGGGGCCGCCTTCGAGGTCCTGCCGGTCGGCGCCGTCGCGGCGATCATGGATGAGCTGAAGAGCATCTCCGACGCCTGGCTCAGCCACCACGCCGGCGGCGAGAAGAGCTTCTCGATGGGCGGCTTCGACCCGCGCTACGTGGCCGAGTTCCCGGTGGCGGTGGTGCGCGGCGAGGAAGGCAAGATCGTCGCCTTCGCCACCCTGTGGCTGACGGCGTGCAAGACCTCGTTCTCGATGGACCTGATGCGCTACTCCGACGAGGCGCCCAAGAACGTCATGGACTACCTGTTCGTCGAGCTGCTGCAGTGGGGCAAGGACGAGGGCTACCAGGCGTTCGAGTTCGGCATGGCCCCGCTGGCGGGCCTGGAGGATCGCCCCCTGGCGCCGATCATGTCGCGCGTCGGCCGCCTGCTCTACGAGCGGGGCGAGGAAATCTACAATTTCCAGGGCGTGCGCCGCTACAAGGACAAGTACGACCCCGTCTGGCAGCCGCGTTACATTGCCGCGCCCCACAAGTGGGCCATCCCTTTCCTGCTCGCCGACATCGGTCTGCTGTCCTCGGGCGGGGTGTCGGGGCTGACCAAACGGCCCAAGAAGGTCCCTGCGACTCCTGCGACCTAGTAGCGCTGCTGGTTACCCGTCTGCACCCCCAGCAGGTTGAACAGGTGCACCAGCATCAGCATCAGCCCGACCACGAAGACCATCATCAGCGGGCGCCACGGAATCATGCGCGGACCCTTGAGGACGTTGATCGGGCGCGCGCCCCGCCACCCGCAAATGAGTGCAAGTGCAAGGAACACAACCGCGGCGGAAATAGTTAATGGGAGGTCCATGGCCGCTTCTAAGCCTGCGACAATCCGCCTGGCAAATGGTTAACCCGCGTTAACCCTCTTGCGTTTTAACCACGCTACAGAACCTTGGGACTCCGTTCCGATTCCTCCACAATGAATCGCCTGGCCACAACATCTGGCGTTTTGGTCGCGTTTACACCCCAGGAATCGGTGACTAGCGTTTTCCTCAGATGCGAGGAGATCGATTCGCAATGACTGCGGCGTCGCCATGGAGCGTTAAGGGGATCGACCCCAAGGCACGAGAGGTCGCTAAAGACCTCGCGCGTCGCTCCGGCATGACTCTCGGCGAATGGCTCAATCGCATGATCATCGAGGGCGATGGTCAGGCGGCGGATCAGTTCGCCGACAAGGACGAGGCGCCCAGCCGCGCCTATCTCGAGATCGTCAAGGACGACGCGCCTCCGCGTATCGAGATCGCCGAACACCCGGCGGACGAGGTCGGCCGCGTGGCCGTGGCCCTGGACCGCCTGACCCAACGCATCGAAGCCGCCGAAGGCCGCAACGCCGCCGCCATCTCCGGCATCGACCATTCAGTCCGCGACGCGCTTTCGCGCCTAGGCCAGTCCGAACGTGAGCAGATCGCCGTGGCCGCCCGCTTCGAGGGCGCCGTCAACGACCTGAAGACCGAGCAGGCGCGCGCCGCCGAACGCACCCGTCGCATCGAGAGCGAAGCGGCCGGTCCCCGTTCGGCCGAAGCCCTGCGCGCCCTGGAAGGCGCGCTCGGCAAGGTCGCCGGCCACCTCTATGACGGCGAGGCTCGCACCCGCGAGGCGATCGCCGCCCTGGAAGCCCGCGTCAACGAGCAGGTCGCCCCCGCGCCGCAGGACCCGACCGCCCTGGTCGACGCCGTCGTGGCGCGTCTCTCCGAACGCCTGGAAGCCGCCGAGACCCGCACCAGCGAGGCCCTGCGCGAGATGAGCTCGTCGTTCTCGGCCCTGGACCAGCGCATGGGCGTGGTCGAAGGCGCCAATCCGGCCGCCGGCGTGCAGGAGCGCCTGGATAGCCTGGCCGTCAGCCTGACCCAGAAGATGGAAGCCGCGCGCCTGGAAATGGCCGCCAAGCTCAAGGAATCCGCCGACGGCCGCTTCGACCGCATGGAGCGCAAGCTGGGCGAGATGGCCGCGCACGTGCAGGCCGCCGAGCAGCGCTCGGCCCAGGCCATCGAGCGCATGGGCCGCGAAGTCGTGGGCGTCGCCGACGCCTTCAACCGCCGCGTCCAGGCCGCCGAGCAGCGCAACGCCTCGGCCATCGAGCAGGTCGGCGGGGAGGTGGCGCGCATCGCCGCCACCGTCGAGCACAAGCTGAACCGCAATGACAGCGTCCAGGCCCAGGCCCTGGAAAAGCTGGGCAGCGAGATCGCCCGCATCACCGAGAAGCTGGCCGAGCGCATCGGCAGCGCCGAGCGCCGCAACGCTCTCGCCATCGACGATGTCGGCGAGCAGGTGGCCCGCGTCACCGACCGCCTGAACCAGCGTCAAGAACGCTCCAGCCAGGAGCTGGTCGACCGCATCCGCCAGAGCGAGGAGCGCACGCTCCGCATG
>JAEXJH010000672.1 GCA_023445955.1 Pseudomonadota bacterium | reverse complement strand
CAGGTCTTCCACCAGGCGGTGGACGAGCTGGCCGACGTGCCGCGCATCACCAACTTCGTGCTGGGCAAGTACGCCCGCACCATCACGCCGGACCAGCGCGCCCGCTTCACGCCGGTGTTCCGCACCTATGCCGAGGGCGTCTACCAGAGCCGCATCGACGACTATCGCGGCGAGCAGCTGAAGGTGGTCGGCTCGGTGATCAACAAGCCGGGCGACGTGACGGTCAAGACCGTGATCTCGGGCGGCCAGATCACCCAGCCCCTGCCGGTCTCGTGGCGCGTCCTGGGCGGCGGCCAAAGCTGGAAGGTCGTTGATGTCCAGTTCAAGGGCATCTGGCTGGCGATCACCCAGCAGCAGGACTTCGTGTCGACGATCGACAACGCCGGCGGCAATATCGACGTGCTGATCAATCAACTCCAGAAGAGCGGCTCGGCGCCTTCTGGTCGTCGCAAGTAGCGGCAGGCGACAGGTAAAGACTCAAGGGGATATGGCATTGCGCGAACAATGGGCCGAGACGGCCATGGGCGTCGTCGTCCTCGCCCTGGCGGCGGGGTTCCTGACCTATTCGCTGAGCGTGGGCGGCGTGCACATGAAGCGCGGCGACTATGAGATCAGCGCCAAGTTCGGCGAGGCCGGCTCCCTGGCTCCGGGCGCCGCGGTCAGCGTCGCCGGCGTCAAGGTCGGCACGGTCTCGGAGATCACGCTGGAGCCGAAGACGTTCCTGGCCGTGGCCAAGCTGTCCATCGACCCGACCGTCAAGCTGCCGACGGACTCGACCGCCAAGATCACCAGCGACGGCATCCTGGGCGGCGCGCACGTCTCGATCGCGCCAGGCGCGGCCATGGACGATCTCAAGCCGGGCGGCCAGATCGAGAACACCCAGGGCGCGGTCGACCTGTTTGGCCTGATCGGCTCGGTGATCCGTCCGCAAGGCGGCGGTTCGGATGCGGCGGCGCCTGCGGCCGCCCCCGCTCCCGCCGCGTCGCAGCCGGCCGTGAGCTACTAGCGTGACGGCGGTCGAGGCGGCCCGGAAGGTCGCCACCAATCCTGTCCGTGTGCTGGGTCGCTCGACCCTGGCCGCCGTGCGCATGGTCGGCTCGGTCGGCGTGTTCGCCGTGCGCGGCGTCACCGCCGCCCTGACCCCGCCCTGGTTCTTCGGCCAGCTGATGCGCCAGTTCGTGGCCATCGGCTTCTTCTCGCTGCCGGTGGTGGGCCTGACCGCCATCTTCACCGGCGCGGCCCTGGCGCTGAATATCTTCACCGGCGGAGGGCGCTTCAACGCCGAGCAAGTGATGCCGCAGATCGTGGCCCTGGGGATCACCCGGGAGCTGGGTCCCGTGCTGGCCTCGCTGATGCTGGCCGGCCGCGTCTCGGCCGCCATCGCCGCCGAGATCGGGGCCATGCGCGCCACCGAACAGATCGACGCCATGCGCACCCTGTCGACCGACCCCTTCCGCTACCTGGTCGGCCCTCGCCTGCTGGCCGGCCTCCTGATGATGCCGCTGCTGGCGGCGGTGGCCGACACCATCGGTATCGCCGGCGGCTGGCTGGTCGCCACGCGGGTGCTGGAGTTCAACCCGACCATCTATGTCCGCAACACGCTGGACTTTCTGCAGCTGTGGGACATCGGCTCGGGCCTGATCAAGGCGGCCGTGTTCGGCTTCATCGTGGCGCTGATGGGCTGCTACCACGGCTACAACGCCTCGGGCGGCGCCCGCGGCGTCGGCCGGGCCACCACCCACGCTGTCGTGTCCTCGGCGATCCTGATCTTCGCCTCCGACTACCTCCTGACCACCTTGTTCACCCACGCCTCATGACCGACGTGACCCCCAAACTCGCCTGGAAAGGCGTGACGAAGCAATTCGAGGGCCGCGCGGTGCTCGACGGTCTCGACCTGTCGGTCGCGCCGGGCCGTTCGCTGGTGATTATCGGCGGCTCGGGCCAGGGCAAGTCGGTGACGATCAAGACCGCGCTGGGCCTGATGCGCCCTGACGCCGGCGAGATCGAACTGGACGGTAAGAACACCGTGGGCCTGTCGGAAGGCGCACGTCGCAAGCTGTTCTCCCGCGTGGGCGTGCTGTTCCAGGGCGCGGCCCTGTTTGACAGCCTGACCATCTGGGAAAACGTCGCCTTCCGCCTGATCAACGCCGACGGCGTCGGTCGCAAGGAAGCCCGCGCGCGCGCGATCGAGGCCCTGGAGCAGGTGCGCCTGGCCGCCGACGTCGCC
Organism: Pseudomonadota bacterium; assembly: GCA_023445955.1. Taxonomy (GTDB): domain Bacteria; phylum Pseudomonadota; class Alphaproteobacteria; order Caulobacterales; family Caulobacteraceae; genus Caulobacter. The sequence continues at coordinate 1,866 of JAEXJH010000672.1, read as the reverse complement.
GACCGCTTCCCGTCCGAGCTGTCGGGCGGCATGCAGAAGCGCGCGGGCCTGGCTCGCGCCGTCGTCGCCCAGCCCGAGATCCTGTTCTTCGACGAGCCGACCACGGGCCTGGACCCGATCACGGCCGCGGCGATCAACGAGCTGATCTCCAACCAGGTGCGTCGCCTGGGCTCGACCGCCGTGTCGATCACCCACGACCTGGCCTCGGCCCAGACCATCGGCGACGAGATCGCCATGCTGCACGGTGGCAAGATCATCTGGCGCGGGCCGGCCGCCGAGCTGTCCACGACCGACAACCCCTATGTCCGCCAGTTCGTCGAAGGCCGCGCCGAGGGTCCGATCTCGCATGCGGTTTAAGATTTCCGCCGCGCTGGCGGCGGTTCTGATGACGGCCGGCGCCGCCCAGGCTCAATCCTTCGTGCGCCCGGACTGCCAGACGATCCTCGGGCCGCCGGCCCTTCGCTACGACACGCCAGAGCACGCCCGCTGGTACCAACGGTTCTGGACCGGGCACTGCGACCATCTGGCGTTCTGCGTGCCGGGCTCGCCGAACTGGAACGAGATCGTCGGCAAGCTGCTGGTCAAGGGCGGTCCGTCCGAGCGCGCGGCCATGCTGCCCAAGGCCTGTCGCCTGGGCCAGACGATCGGCCTGGAATGGTCGCGCGAGAAGACGATCCGCAAGATCGACACCCACGACCTGCGCGACTTCAACACGACGCTGGAAAGCTCGAGCGACACGCTGAAGGGCCTCGACAAGGTCGAGCAGGCCGCCCGCGCCAAGCTGGCGGGGCGCTAGGCCTCGGCCACCTGCAGGGTCTCGGCCAGCAGCCGCCCCTCGACGCCGCGGCTGGAACCGGCCCGCCAGGCCACCACGATCTCGCGGCTGGGATGCTCGGTCGCCAGCGGCCGGATCGTCAGCGCGGTCTTGTCGGTCAGGCCGGCGTGCACGGCCATGGCCGGCAGGAACGACACGCCCAGCCCCGAGCCGATCATCTGTACCAGGGTCGGCAGCGACGTGGCCGCGAAGGTCTCATCGTCACCGACACCGCGCGGCGGTTCCAGGCCGCAGGCGGCCAGGGCGTGGTCGCGCAAGCAGTGGCCGTCTTCCAGCAGGATCAGGTCGTCGCCGCGCAGGCTGTCGGGATCGACCCGGGTCGAGGCGGCCATCGGATGGTTGGCCGGCGCGGCCGCCAGCAGCTCATCATCCTCGACATGGGCCCAATCCAGGCCGGTCATGTCGTAGGGCAGGGCGATCAGGGCCGCGTCCAGCGCGCCGCTCTTCAGGGCCGTGATCAGCCGCTGGGTCAGGTCCGCGCGCAGGAACAGCTTCAGCTTGGGAAACCGGTCGCGCAGGACGGGCAGGGCGCGCGGCAGCAGGTACGGCGCCACGGTCGGGATGACGCCCAGGCGGAAACGGCCCGCCAGCGGCTGGCCGGCGCCGCGCGCGGCCTGCACCAGGTCCTCGGTCCGAGCCAGGATATCCTCGGCCCGCCGCACCGCCTCCTGGCCGGCGGCGGTCAGGATCACGCCCGAACGCGCCCGGTCGACCACCGGCGCGCCCAGGATCTTCTCCAGTTCCTGGATGCCGGCCGACAGGGTGGGCTGGGTGACATAGGCGCTTTCGGCGGCCCGGCTGAACGAGCCGTGCTCCGACAGGAGCTTCAGATACTGCAGCTGGCGTAGGGTCGGGAGAAGCATGGCTGCAATATAGGTCGCATCTATCGGAAAGCCAAAAACTATCGATTGGATATCTAAGCGGCCGAGCCGTATCCCCTTCCTCACGGGAAAAGGTCCGGCGTGTCTCCCCCACCCGACGCCGGACGCCCTGCCCGTCGATCCCGGTCCGCCCGCGTCTCCCCTCCCAGC
>JAEXJH010000671.1 GCA_023445955.1 Pseudomonadota bacterium | reverse complement strand
CTTCACATCAGACTGAAAAGACCTCAGTTCCCCGAGACCGCGCTGTCGTAGAAGGCGTCCAGGTCCTTCTTGAACTGCGTCGTGACCGCCGGGTTGATGTAAACCATGTGGCCGGACTCGTAGTACTTGTAGGTCAGGTTCTTCTGCAGGGTCGGGTCGATCTGCATGTGCTTGAGATCGTACTCGGCGCCGAAGAACGGCGTGGCCATGTCGTAATAGCCGTTCTGCGACAGCACCTTCAGATGCGGGTTCTGGCGCATGGCCATCGACAGGTCGAGCGCGGTGTCGGCCAGAGCCATCTGCCCGCCGCGACCGCCTGGGGCCTTGTGCTTCTGGTCCCACTTCCCGCCACCGATCTGGGCGTAGTAGTTCGGGCGGTAGCTGAGCTTGGTCCTATAGCCCAGCGTACCGAACAGGTACTTGTTCAGTGCGCCGATATAGGCCCCGCTGATCGCGGTGTCGGTGGCGTCGAATTCCGGCCCCTCGCCGCCGTCGTCGACATCGATGCCCTTGAAGCGGGAGTCCAGACGGCCGACCGTGCGCGACTGATCGCGCAGCAGCTCCTTGCGGAACCGCCCCAGCTCGACGCGCAGGTCGACGCTGAGCAGGAACTTCTCCGACAGGCCGGTATAGGCGCTCATCTGCTTGGCGATGGCGGCGCGCTCGGCGTCGCTCAGGTCCGAGCCCTTGGCCATGGCGGTGGCGTACGGCCCGCGCGCCCACTCGCGCACCTCGGTCAGGAACGGCTCCAGCGCCGCCGGGCGGTTCTGCAGGCGGTTGTGATACCAGGCCGTCGCCGCATAGCTGGGCAGGTAGGTGACGAAGATCTGGTCGAAGCCCGGCTGGCGCACGCCGTAGTTCAGGATCGACGACAGCAGGACCACCCCGTTCATCTGCACGCCACGCTCTTGCAGGGCGTGGACCAGACCGGCCGAGCGCAGGGTGCCGTAGCTCTCGCCGAACAGGAACTTGGGGCTATCCCAACGATCGTTGATCGTCAGATAGCGCATGACGCCGCGCGCGAAGGCGTCGATGTCCTGGTCGACGCCGTAGAACTCCGGCCCCTTCATCTTGCCGATCGGCCGCGACAGGCCCGTGCCGATGGCGTCAATGAAGACGATGTCGGTCTTGTCCAGCATCGTCTCGTGGTTCTCGGTGATCTTGTACGGCGCCGGCGCGGCGACATCGACCAGCGGGGTCTCCACGTGCACCGGACCGATCGAGCCCATGTGCAGCCACATGCTCGAGGAGCCCGGGCCGCCGTTATAGGTGAAGGTCACCGGACGCGGCGCCGCGCCCTTGGGGCGATCGGCGACATAGGCGACGTAGAACATCGAGGCGATCGCCTCGCCGTCGTCGTTGCGGATGACGACCGTGCCCGGGGTCACGGTATAGCCGATGACCTTGCCGCCGACGGTGACCGAGCCGCGCTTGGGCTGGGCGTCTTCTTCGGCGGTGGCCTGGGCCAGGTCCGCAGCGTCGGCTTTGGCCGCCTTGTCGCCGCCCTTGGCCGGAGCCTCCACGACCGGCGGCTTGTCCTGCGCCAAGACGGGTTGGGTCGCCAGGGCCGCCAGCCCCAGGGCGGCGACGATTGGATACGCGCGCATCGAAATCTCCAGGTCAGGTCTTAAGGGTTCGGCGTCGTCGGGCTCTGCCCGCCGTCGGCGATGTACTGATCGATCCGCGCCTCCAGCACCGGCAGCGGCACCGAGCCCAGCGCCAGGATCACGTCGTGGAACTTGCGCTGGTCGAACTTGGGACCAAGCTTCGCCTCCGCCTCGGCGCGCTTCTTGCGGATGCTCAGCTCGCCCAGCTTGTAGGCCAGGGCCTGGCCCGGCCAGCTGATATAGCGGTCGACCTCGGTCTCGATGTCGTGCTGGGCCAGGGCCGTGTGGCTGGCCAGGTAGTCGATGGCCTGCTGGCGGGTCCAGCCGTCGTGGTGGATGCCGGTGTCGATGACCAGGCGCGCGGCGCGCCACATCTCGAACGACAGGCGGCCGAAATCCTCATAGGGCGTGCGGTAGATGCCCATCTTCGTGCCCAGCCACTCCATATAGAGCGCCCAGCCTTCGCCATAGCCCGAGAAGTAGGTCTGCTTGCGGAAAGCCGGCCGGCCGGTCTGCTCCAGCGCCACGGCGGCCTGGAAGCTGTGGCCCGGATTGCACTCGTGCAGGGTCAGGGCCGGGATCTGGTACAGCGGCCGCGACGGCAGGTCGTAGGTGTTCATCTGGCAGGACTCCAGCCCGCCGCGGCCGGAGGTGTAGTACGGCGCGATCGCCGCCGGCACCGGCACGATGGTGAAGCGGTAGCGGGGCAGAAGGCCGATCGTGTCCTTCAGCTTGCCGTCGGCCCGCTTGGCCACGTAGGCGGCCACGCCCAGCAGCTCGTCGGGGGTCTTGGCGTAGAACTGCGGGTCGGTGCGCAGGAATTTCAGGAAGGCGGGCATGTCGCCCTTGAAGCCGCTCTGGTCCTTGACCTTCTCCATCTCGGCCGAGATGCGGGCGACCTCCGACAGGCCGATCTGGTGGATCTGCTCGGCGGTCAGGTCGGTGGTCGTGAACTCCTTGATCTGCGCCTGGTAGTAGGCCTTGCCGTCCGGCAGGGCCTCGGCCGCGATCGTCTTGCGGGCCTTGGGCAGGTACTCGTTGCGGTAATAGGCCAAGAGCTTGGCGTAGGCCGGAGCCACCGACTGGGCGATCACCTGCCTGGCCTCGGCGCGCAGCTTCTCCTGCTCCTCGGCCGGGATCGACGCGGGCATTGTGGCGAAGGCTTCGTAGAAACCGTTCTTGGCCGGATCGGCCTCGGTGAAGGCGGCGATGGTGGCGTCGCGGCCGCTCAGGGCCTCGCGCGGTACGGTGTAGCCG
>JAEXJH010000670.1 GCA_023445955.1 Pseudomonadota bacterium | reverse complement strand
GCGGTGAGCCCGGCCACGGCCGGATCGACCGCATCGCCGGGATCCAGGGCCACGGTCAAGCCGTCGGCGACGCGGACGTCCAGGCCGTGGCTGCGCAGCAGCGCCGCCGCCCGCGCATCATCGCCGGTGCGCAAGGCGATCTCGGGCGCCAGGTCGGCCTTCAGCCGCGACAGCGCCCCCTCCAGCACCAGCCGGCCGTCATTGACGACGCCGACATGGGTGGCGGTCTGCTCGATCTCGCCCAGCAGGTGGCTGGACAGCAGCACGGTCGCGCCGGTGCGCTCGGGCAGGCTCTTGAGGAACCGGCGCATGTCGGCGATGCCGTCTGGGTCGAGGCCGTTGGTCGGCTCGTCCAGCACCAGCACCGGCGGCGCGCCCAGCATGGCGCGGGCCAGACCCAGGCGTTGGCGCATACCCAGCGAATAGCCAGCCACCTTGCGGCCGGCGTCGGGGCGCATCTCGACCACCGCCAGCACCCGGTCGATCTCGCTGGCGGGGCAGCCCAGCAAGGTGGCGGTCAGGGCCAGGTTCTCTCGCCCCGTCAGGTTGCCGTAGAAGCCGTGCGCCTCCAGCAGCGCCCCGACCTTGCGGGCCGCGCCGATGCGGTCGCGGGCGACATCCAGTCCGCAGACCCGGGCTGCGCCCGAGGTCGGACGGATCAGGCCCAGCACCATCTTCAGCGTCGTGGTCTTGCCCGCGCCGTTGCGGCCCAGGAAGCCGTACACGGCCCGCTCGGGCACGGTCATGGAGACGTCGTCGACCGCCAGGCGCGGGCCGAAACGACGGGACAGGCCTTCGGTCTCGATGGCGGCGGACATGCGGCGGCGCCCCTTTTCGTTTAAGTTAGATATAAAGTTGCGAAGCGATCGTCTTTAAGTCAAGATTAAAGATGAGACAGGATCGGAGGGTCGCGGTGAGCGCGAAGGACGTCGAGAATTTCCGCCGCATGTGCCGCCAGTACCGGGGCCTGGCCATGTTCATGGTGATCAGCGTCGGCCTGCTGCTGGTGCTGATGATGTGGGTCGCGCCGCTGCTGCTGACGGTCCTGCACCGACCCACCGCGCCCAGCCCGGCCAAGGTGCTGGCCGTGACGATCCAGTACATCCCGGCCGCCTGCTTCCTGTTCGGGGTGTGGTCGATCGGCCAGGCGCTGGGCGAGGTCGCCAAGGGCCGGCTGCTGCAGGCCGCCCTGCCCTCGGCCCTGCGCCGCGTGGGCCTGGCGCTGGGCGTTGGCGGCGTGGCCAACGTCTTCGTAGTCATCAACCTGATGCGGCTGGTCGGGGCCGACAAGCGCAGCTATCTGAACTTCGACGTCGCCAGCATGACCCTCGGCATGATCGGCGGCGCGCTCTTCCTGCTGGGCCGCGTGATGGACCAGGCGCTGGCGGCGCAGGCCGAACTCGACGAGATGATCTGATGCCCGTTCGCGTCACCCTGGACGCCCTGATCGTCGCCAAGGGCCTCAAAGCCCGCGACCTGGCCCAGGAGGTCGGCCTCAGCGAGACCCAGCTGTCCCTGTTCCGCTCGGGCAAGGTCAAGGGCATCCGCTTCCGCACCCTGGCCCGGCTGTGCGCGGCCCTGGGCTGCAAGCCCGGCGACCTGCTGGACTACGACTTCGACGCCGCGGACCTGGCGGGCGCGGACGAGGAAGACTAGGGCGCGTCCTGACCCCACATCTGGGTCGGGCCGGCGACGTCCATCGGCGGCGGCAGGTCGACCATCTTCAGGAACCGCGAGCCGATCCGCGCGGCCACGGCCTGGGAGCCCAGATTGCCGGGGTGGATCATGTGGGCGACCGTGGTCCAGCCCAGGGTCCCGAACGCGAAGTCGACGCAGGCCCGCGCCGCCTCGGTGGCGTAGCCCTGGCCCCAGGCCGAGCGGTGCAGCATCCAGCCCACCTCGCGCTCGGGCCAGCCTTCCGGCTGCCACGGCCCCGCGCGGCCGACCCAGCGGCCGGTGGTCTTCTCGATCAGCGAGAAGGTCCCGAAACCCCGCAACGGCCACATGCCCACCACCTGGGCCAAGGCCCGCCAGGCGACGCTGCGCGGCATGGCCCCGCCGAGATAGCGCATGCACTCCGGATCGCTGTGAAACTCGGCCCAGCCGGCGTCGAAGTCATCCTGGATCGGGACCCGCAGGATCAGGCGTTCGGTTTCGAGCGTGGGGGACAAGATCGCCTCGACGGTGACGGTTCGGCTCGACCTTAGGTGTTTCCCGGCGACCGCCAAGCCCGGCGAGATTGCGACAGAAATTTTTCAGACACATTGGCGCGCGAATTCGAAGCACACGCCCTTCCCGGCAAGGCTCACTTCAAGGCTCACGTGATGTCGTTCGTGCTCTCCCTGGTCGCCGCCGCGGCCCTGCAAGCGGCCGCGCCCGCGGCTCCCTCCGTCCATGGCTATGGCGCCCTGACCCTGGCCCCCGGCGGCAAGCGCCTGGCCGCCATCGAAAGCGCCGAGGCCGTCGGTACGGTGTCGGACAACCGCGCCGCCGTCGTCATCCGCTCGGCCAAGGGCGAGGTCACCAACCGCTTCGACCCCTGCCAGACCTGCCGCTACAGCGGTCCAGCCTGGTCGGCCGACGGCCAGAAGCTGGCCTTCATCGGCTCGGACATGCGCGCCGGCACGGCGACCCTGTTCGTGATCGAGGGCGACAAGACCCGCGCCGTCACCACCTTGAAGGGCGTGGCCAGCACCGCCCGCTGGGCGCCGGACGGCCAGTCGATCGCCATGCTGGCCACGGTCGGCGCCCGCAAGCAGACCGGCGCCACCCAGGCCGGCGTGCGCCAGGTTGGCGAGATCGGCGTCGCCGGCGCGATCGACGAGCAGCGCATCGCCGTGGTCCCCGCGGCCGGCGGCGACCTGGCCTTCGCCTCGCCCGACGACACCTTCGTCTACGAGTACGACTGGACGCCGGACTCCAAGGGCTTCGTCGGCACGGCCGCCAAGGGCGACGGCGACAACAACTGGTGGGTGGCCAGCCTGCAGGCCTTCAGCCGTGACGGTTCGAGCCGCGTGATCGCCGCCCCGAAGCTGCAGCTGAACGCCCCGCGCGTGTCGCCGGACGGCAAGTCGGTGGCCTTCATCGGCGGCCTGATGAGCGACTTCGGCGCGGTGGGCGGCGACGTCTGGACCGTGCCCTTCACGGGAGGAGCGCCGACCAACCTGACCGACGGCTACAAGGGCACCTTCACCAGCCTGGACTGGACCGCCAAGGGCCCGATGGCCTCGGCCATCCTGGGCGGCGACAGCGCCATCGCCCGCATCGACCCGGCCGGCGGCGCCAAGGTGACGATCATGGCCCGCGGCGAGGTCAGCTATTCGGCTGGCGACGGCCGCGTCTCGTTCGACCCTAGCGGCAAGCTGGCCGCCACGGTCGTCGACTCGTTCGCCAAGGCGCCGCAGATCTTGCTGGGCGCGCCCGAGGCGCTGAAGCCCATCACCCACGACAACGACGCCCTGACCGCCACCTATATCGGCAAGAGCGTCACCTGGAAGAACGAGGGCTTCGACGTCCAGGGCTGGCTGCAGGCCCCGGCCAATGTCGAGCCGGGCAAGACCTATCCGATGGTGACCATTGTCCACGGCGGCCCGTCCTCGGCCGTGACCTCGCGCTTCGGCTCCAGCGGCACGGTCTATGACCTGCTCAAGGCCGGCTACTACGTGTTCCAGCCCAATCCGCGCGGCAGCTTCGGCCAGGGCGAGGCCTTCAAGACCAGCAACCGCCGCGACTTCGGCGGCGGCGACCTGCGCGACATCCTCGCCGGCATCGACGCGGTCGAGAAGATCGCCCCGGTCGACGACAAGCGCCTGGGCGTCTTCGGCCACAGCTACGGCGGCTACATGACCATGTGGACGGTGACCCACAGCCAGCGCTTCAAGGCCGCCGTGGCCGGGGCCGGCATCGCCAACTGGATCAGCTACTACGGCCAGAACGGCATCGACCAGTGGATGGTGCCGTTCTTCGGCGACACCGCCTACAACGACCCGGCGATCTACGACCAGCTGTCGCCGATCCGCACGATCAAGGCCGCCAAGACCCCGACCTTCATCTATGTCGGCGAACGCGACGTCGAGACCCCGGCGGCCCAGTCGATGGAGTTCTGGCACGGCCTGAAGGCGATGGGTGTCGAGACCTCGCTGGTGATCTACCAGGACGAGGGCCACGGTATTCGTCGGCCGGAGAACCGCACGGACCTGACAAACCGGATCGTGGGGTGGTTCAACACGCACCTGAAGTAGGCGGGACCGCCCTCGCCCTTCGACAAGCTCAGGGTGAGGGCTACTGCCAAGGCTTGTCAGTCGAAAACCTCATCCTGAGCTTGTCGAAGGACG
>JAEXJH010000669.1 GCA_023445955.1 Pseudomonadota bacterium | reverse complement strand
GCCCAGCAGGCTCGCGCGGCGGGCTTTGCGCTCGACCTGACCAGCGGCGGCCCGGACGCCGACGACGCCGACTTCAAACAGTACGCCTGAGACTAGAGCCCAAGCTCGAGGTTTCCGCTCAATCCCTCCGAGGCCCCTATGCGTTTGACGATCAAGCTTAAACTGGGTGTGGCGTTCGCCGTGCTCGTGGCGATGCTGGCCCTGGTGGTCATCATCGGCGTGAGCAAGATGAGCACGCTCAACACGGCGATCACCGACCTTATCAAGGGGCCGGCGGCGCACCTGGAGCTGGCGCAATCGATCGAGGCCAAGGTGGGCATCGCGGTGCGCACCGAAAAGAACATGGCGCTCACCGACGACATGGAGCTGACCCGCCGGCTCGACGCGCAGGCCACCGAAGTGGCGGGCGCGGTGGACGAGATGGTCGATCGCGGAAGCGCCAGCGCCACCCCTGAAAGCAAGCCCCTCTGGCTGAGCGTCGAGCGGTCCTGGAGCAACTACAAGGCCGCCAGCGCCGAGGTCCGTCGTCTGGCCCTGCAGAACCAGAACGCTCAGGCCGGCGCGCTCTCGATGGGCAGGGCGCAGGACGCCGCCAACGCCGTCAGCACCGACGTCCAGCAGCTGGTCGCGCTCGACAAGGGCGAGATGAAGAAGGCCGACGATGACACCAATGCCCTCTATGGCTCGGCGCGCCTGACTCTGCTCGCGACTGCTGTCATCGCTCTGCTGATCGCCGCCGGTGCGGCGATCTGGATCTCGATGACCGTCAACCAAGGCTTCAAGAAGATCTCGGCGGCGCTGGATGCGGTGGCGATCGGCGATCTCAACCACGAGGTCTCGGTCGCCAACGACGACGAGATCAAGGACCTGGTCACGACGGTCAACGGCATGACGGCCAACCTGCGGGTCACGGCCGGCGTGGCTGACAAGATCGCCGATGGCGATCTGACGGTGCAGGTCAAGCCGCTGTCGGACAAGGATACGCTGGGCCTGGCCCTGGAGCGCATGGTCGAGCGCCTGCGCGGCGTGGTCGCCGACGCGATCGCAGCCTCGGAGAACGTCTCGGCCGGCAGCCAGGAACTGTCGGCGACCTCCGAGCAGATGAGCCAGGGCGCCACGGAACAAGCCTCGGCCGCCGAACAGGCCTCGGCCTCGATGGAAGAGATGGCCTCCAACATCAAGCAGAACGCCGACAACGCCAGCCAGACCGAGAAGATCGCTCGCCAGTCGGCCATCGACGCCGAAACCTCGGGTCAGGCCGTCAGCAAGGCCGTCGACGCCATGCAGACCATCGCCGAAAAGATCACCATCGTGCAGGAGATCGCCCGTCAGACCGACCTGCTGGCCCTGAACGCCGCCGTTGAAGCGGCTCGCGCCGGTGAGCATGGCCGCGGCTTCGCCGTCGTCGCTTCGGAAGTGCGCAAGCTGGCCGAGCGCAGCCAGACCGCCGCCGCCGAGATCAGCGCCGTGTCATCCGACACCGTGAAGGCCGCCCAGTCGGCCGGAGAGATGCTGACCGGCCTGGTGCCGAACATCCGCAAAACCGCCGAGCTGGTGTCGGAGATCAGCGCCGCCTGCCGCGAACAGGATATCGGCGCCGGCCAGATCAACGAGGCGATCCAGCAGCTGGACAAGGTCACCCAGCAGAACGCCAGCGCCTCGGAAGAGATGTCGGCGACCTCGGAAGAGCTCGCCGCCCAGGCCGAGGAGCTGCAGGCTTCGATCTCCTACTTCCGGATCGAGACGTCGGCGCGTCCCGCCGCCGCGCGCAAGACTGCGCCGCGCGCCGTTCCGGCCAAGCGTTCGCCTGCACCGACCCTGCGCAAGCCGGCTCGCAACGCGGTGGCCGGCCAGCAGGCCCGCGTCGCCGGTTTCGCCCTGGACCTGACCAGCGGCGGTCCCGACGACGGCGACGCCGATTTCAAGGAATACGCCTCGTGACCGGAACGACCGAACAGTTCGTCACCCTGGGCCTCGGCGCCGAGGTCTTCGCCGTGCCCGTGGCCTATGTTCGCGAGATCCTCGACTACGCCAAGCCGTTCGGCATCCCGGAGGGGCCGGCCTATCTGCTGGGTCTGACCGACGTGCGCGGTCGCGGCGCGCCGACCCTGGACCTGCGGCTGAAGCTGGGCCTGCCGGCGGTACCGCCGGACGGCGCGACGCGGATCCTGGTCGTCGACGTGCCGGTCGAGGATCGCACCCTGTCGCTGGGCCTGGTCGCCGACCGCGTGATCGAGGTGATCTCGTTCGCCGCCGACCAGATCGAGGCCTCGCCCGACATCGGCGTGCCGTGGCGCTCGGAATACATCCGCGGCGTCGTACGCCGTGAGACGGGCTTCGTGGTGATCTTCGATCTCGCTCGCCTGCTGACCAGCCAGGACGCCGCCTACATCGCCCAAGCCGCCTGACGGGAGACCTCGTGTCGCAAGCCGCTCTCGCCCTGCAGCCGGTCACGATCGGCGAACCCCTCAGCAGCCGTAACTTCGCGCGCCTGGCCGAGTTCATTCACAGCTACAGCGGCATCAAGATGCCGTCGAACAAGAAGACCATGCTGGAGGGGCGCCTGCGCCGCCGCATGCGGGTCAATCGCTTCGACAACGTCAACGACTACTGCCGCTTCCTGTTCGATGAGGGCGGTCTCGACGCCGAGACCATCCACCTGATCGACGCGGTGACGACCAACAAGACCGAGTTCTTCCGCGAGCCGGTGCACTTCACCTTCATGGCGCAGACGGTGTTGCCGCAACTGGCCAAGACCCGCCGCCACATCAACGTCTGGAGCGCGGCGGCCTCGACCGGCGCCGAGCCCTACACCCTGGCCATGGTGCTGGACGAGTTCTGCGAGCGCCAGCGGGGCCTCGACTATTCGGTGCTGGGCACCGACATCTGCACCGAGGTGCTGGACCAGGCCATCGCCGGCCGCTTCGCCGAGCAGATGATCGAGCCGGTCTCGATGCAGCGCCGCCAGCGCTATGTGATGCGGGCCAAGGATCCCTCGCGCGGCGAGGTGCGGATCGTGCCCGAGCTGCGCAGCAAGGTCGCCTATGGCCGCCTGAACCTGATGGACGAGAGCTATCCGGTCGAGCAGCAGATGGACATCATCTTCTGCCGCAACATCCTGATCTATTTCGACAAGCCGACCCAGACCAAGGTGCTGGAACGCCTGTGCCGCCACCTGGCGCCCGACGGCTACCTGTTCCTGGGCCATTCGGAATCCATCGTGGGCGTCGACCTGCCGCTGCGGCAGATCGCCAACACCGTCTTCCAGAAGGGCTAGGCTCTTGGCTGGCAAGAACCGTGTCCTGATCATCGACGACTCCGCCACGGTCCGGCAGACCCTGGCCAGCATCCTGGAGTCCGATCCGCAGATCGAAGTGATCGGCGTCGCCTCCGACCCCTTCGTGGCCGCCAAGCGGATCCGCGACGAGATCCCCGACGTCATCACCCTGGACGTCGAGATGCCGCGCATGGACGGCATCACCTTCCTGCGCAAGCTGATGGCCCAGCACCCGATCCCGGTGGTGATGTGCTCGTCGCTGATCGAAGCGGGGTCGGAGACCTTGCTGCAGGCCCTGGAGGCCGGCGCGGTCGACATCGTGCTCAAGCCGAAGATCGGCGTGGCGGACGCCCTGCTGGAGTCGCGGATCCGCATCTGCGACGCGGTGAAGGCCGCCGCCAGCGCCCGCGTCGCCGGCGCCCGCCGTCCGCCCGTCGCCGTCCAGCGTCCGATCCACGAGCCCGAGAAGAAGCTCACCGCCGACGCCATGCTGCCCCCGCCGTCCGGCCGGGCCATGGCCAAGACCACAGAGGCCATCGTCTGCATCGGCGCCTCGACCGGCGGGACGGAAGCTCTGCGCGCGGTGCTGGAAGACCTGCCGCCGGACTCGCCGGGCATCGTCATCGTCCAGCACATGCCCGAGAAGTTCACCGCCTCGTTCGCCAAGCGGCTGGACAGCCTGTGCGCGGTCTCGGTCAAGGAGGCCGAGGACGGCGACACCGTGCTGCGCGGCCGGGTGCTGATCGCGCCGGGCAACAAGCACACGATCCTGGAGCGCAGCGGCGCCCGCTATTACGTCTCGGTCAAGGACGGCCCGCTGGTCACCCGCCACCGGCCCTCGGTGGACGTGCTGTTCCGCTCGGCGGCCCGGTCGGCCGGCAGCAACGCGGTCGGCGTGATCATGACCGGCATGGGCGACGACGGCGCGCGCGGCATGAACGAGATGAAACAGGCCGGCGCCTTCACCATCGCCCAGGACGAGGCGACCTCGGTGGTGTTCGGCATGCCCAAGGAAGCGATCGCGCTGGGGTGCGTGGATCGCGTGGCGCCGCTGCAGGCGCTGGCGAAGGAAATCCTGCGGGCTTCGAGCCGGTAGAGGCCGTCTAGACCCAAGCCAACAAAGCCCGTCATTCCCGCCCTTGTGGCGGGAATGACG
>JAEXJH010000668.1 GCA_023445955.1 Pseudomonadota bacterium | reverse complement strand
CCCCGAGGCTGGCTGGCGAAGCGATCGGCCAGCACGGACCACCGCCCGCCGACATCCACATCGCGTAGCTTCAGCCGCCAGAGCAGGGCGGCGGCGTCCTCCATGTCCACGGCCATGTTGGAGGCCTGCCCGTAGAGCGGCCCGTCGTAGAGGGCCAGCGCCGCGTCGACCTGATCCAGGCCCAGGCGGAACAGCGCCAGGTGCCACCAGTTGTGGACCTGGAAGAAGCTCTGATGGCTCCAGGCCTCGTGATCGTCGGTCAGCCAGGCGACGCCCTCCTCGCGGCGATCCTGCATCTCCAGCACATGGGTGACGGCGTGCCGGGCCCAGTTGTTGCGCGGATCCAGGGCGCAGGCTTCGCGCCCCTCGGCCTCGGCGCGGACGTAGAAACCCGTCTCCTCCAGGCCGAAGGCGTGCATGCCCAGAACGGCGGCGTAGTTGGGCATGTCGGCCGACCAGGCCGGCAGAGCGCGGGCGATGCGGTCGCGCAGCATACGGCTGTCGCCGGCGACGAAATCCATCAGCTGTCCCGCCTGCAGGGCCAGCGCATCGCGCGGATGGGCGATGGCCAAGTCTTCCAGGATCCGCCCGCAGGCCTTCAGCTCGCCGGCCATCAGCGCGCCCAGCGCCGCCACGTGACCCGCCTCGCGGTCATTGGCGGGCAGGCCCTTGGCGGTCTCGAAGGCTTGCGCGCCGATCCGGGCCACGGCGGCGTCCGAGCCGACCAGGGTCAGGTGGGCCAGCAGCACATGGGCCATGATGAAGCCCGGGCTGTCGGCCAAGGCCTGGCGCAGCAGCGGCAGGGGCTCGCCGGCATAGCGGTGATAGGCGTCCAGCGCCGCCTGGTAGAGGTCGGCGGCCCGGGCGCTGGCTCCCGACAGCGCGTGTCCGTACGGATCCTTGACGGTCATGGCCGCGAGCTTGGCCCGATACCGCGCCGAAAGCCAACGGCTACACTGGGCGGACCGACGATTCGCCGTAGCCTCGGGAGGCCGCCTCGACCGCCGCGCCCTCGCTCTTGAAATGGACCGGCAGCAAGCGCAGCCAGGCCGCGCGGATCGCCGCCCTGGCCCCGCCGCATGCGCGCTATGTCGAGCCGTTCCTGGGCGGCGGGGCGGCGCTCTACCACCTGGCCGGCGAGGGTGCGGTCGCCAGCGATCTCTACGCGCCGCTGATCGCCTTCTGGACGCTGGTGCGCGACGACCCCGAGGCCGTGATCGCGGACTATGCCCATCAGTGGCGGCGGCTGCAGGACGACAGCCCCGGCTACTTCTACGCCGTGCGCGCGCGGTTCAACGCCGAGCGGGCGCCGGCGGACTTGAGCTTCCTGATGCGCACCTGCGTCAACGGCATCGTCCGCTTCAGCAAGGCCGGCGACTTCAACAACTCGTTCCACCTGTCACGGCGCGGCATGCTGCCCGCGCGGTTCGCACCCGTGGTGCGAGCCTGGTCGGCGCGGATCCAGGGCGTGACCTTCATCGCCCGCGACTATCGCGAGACCCTGGCGCAGACCCGCACCGGCGACTTCGTCTATCTGGACCCGCCCTATGCCGGGAACCACCAGCGCTATATCGGCGGCATCGACGAGGCGGCGCTCTTCGCGGCGCTGGACGACCTCAACCGGCGCGGCGTTTCCTGGGCGCTGTCGTTCGACGGCCAGCGGGGCGAGCGGGTGTATCGGGCGCAGGTCCCGGCCGAACTCTACAGGCGCAGGCTCGCGCTCGTCAGCGGCCACTCGGCGGTGGCCAAGGTGCTGAACGGCCCGCTGGAGACGGTCTCAGAGGCGCTTTATCTGAACTACTAGTCCAGCTCGACGACCGGGCGGGCGTTCTCGCGCGGCGGGGCGCGGTGCTTGTCGGGGTTCAGCAGCGCCTCGACCCGCTTGAGCAGATCCTGCGGCCCGAACGGCTTGACCAGATAGCCGTCGGCGCCGGTGGCCAGGGCCTCGCGCACCGTCGCGGCGTCGCCACGGGCGGTCATCATCATCACCGCCGCCTTGACCTTCTGGTACTTGCGCAGCAGGCGCAGCACGTCGAGACCGGTCATGTCGGGCATGTTGATGTCCAAGAGCACCAGATCCCAGCGGGCGGTCTGCAGGGCCTTAATGCCGAGCTCGGCGGTGGCGACGGACGAGACGTTGTAGCCCGCCTGGGCCAGCACGAGCTCGACGAACTGGCGGACGACGGCGTCGTCATCGCTGACCAGGACGGCCGGAGACGCGGACACGGGTAGGCTCCTTCAGTGCATGAAACGTCTGGCCGGCGCCTCGGCCACGGCGAGATCCGCGTCCCAGCGTCGGGCGTGGCCGATGGTTCGCGAGACGAGGCCGCGTGTCAAATCCAGCGCCTGGCCGTGGTCGCGCCCGTCGACGATCGCGCCTTCCAGCTCGCGACAGGCATTCGACAGGTCCAGGAAGCCCATCAGCCCGGCCGAGCCGGCCAGGGCGTGGGCGTCCTCGCGCAGAGTCTTCGTGTCGTCCGTCTGGGTGAAGCGGCCCTCCAGCTGCGCCAGCAGGATGGCCAGCAGCGAGCGGACGGACGTCGCGCCCATCGCGTCGACC
>JAEXJH010000667.1 GCA_023445955.1 Pseudomonadota bacterium | reverse complement strand
CCTCCAGCCCCATCACCCCGACCAGGTCGCGACCGCCCGCGGGCCGGGTCTCGGACCACAGGCGCATCGACCGCTGGGCCAGGTCCGGCTCCCAATGACGGACATAGTCGGCGATGGCGTTGGCCTCGGCCATCTGCACACGGGTGATCGGCGGCCACTCGGGCGGCAGCGCGACGACCTCCGCCTCGAGATAGTGCGAGGTCATGACCTTGTCGAAGTCGGCCTGGGCCAGCTTGGCGACCCGCTGGCCGACCACCAGCATCTCGGCGATCCGCCGGGCGTGGTCCTCGCGCAGCGTTTGGCGGTCGATGGCGCTGTAGAAGGCGACACTGGCGCTCAGCTGCACCAGCACGATGGCGACCACCACCCAGATGGATCGCGCCACGAAGCCGCGGGAGCGCCCCAGAACCTTGCTTACCGTCATCGTCATGCCCGAAGGCTAGTCAAGCGCGACGGCCAAGGCCACTAGGGATAAGCCGCTAGGCGCCGAACGTCTCCAGGAAGGCGCCCACCTCGCCCGCCGGCATCGGCCGGCCGAAGTGATAGCCCTGCACTTGGTCGCAGCCATAGTGCTCCAGGGCCTTCAGTTGCTCGGCGTCCTCGACGCCTTCGGCCACCACCTTCATGCCCATCGAGGTGCCCAGGGTGATGACGGCCTTCACGATGGCCTCGTCCTCGGTGTTCTGGACGAAGGACTTGTCGATCTTCAAGCGGTCGATCGGGAACTGGCGCAGGTTGGCGAGGCTGGCGTAGCCGGTGCCGAAGTCGTCCAGCGCGATCATCACCCCGGCGTCGTGCAACTGCTTGACGGTGCTGCTGACCAGGTCCGAGCCCCACCCCATATAAACGTTCTCGGTGACCTCGATGGTCAGGCGCTCGCACGGCACGTTCCAGCGGGCCAGGCGCTCCTGGATCTCCTCGGCCAGGCGGCCCGAGCGGAACTGGGCCGAGCTGATGTTGACCGCCACGCGGCCGAACTCGACGCCCTCATCGAGCCACTGGCGCATCTGGCGCAGGGCCGCCTCGAAGGCCACGTCGCCCAGCTTCAGCGAAAGGTCCTGGTCCTCGAAGGCGGCCATGAACCGGTACGGCGTCAAGACCCCCTGCTCGGGGTGGATCCAGCGCATCAGCGCCTCGAAACCGGCGACCTTGTTCTCGCGGATGTCGACCACCGGCTGGTAGAACAGGGTGAACTCGTTCTCGGCCAAGGCCGCGCGGACGTCGCGCAGCAGCTCCAGCCGCTGCTCGACCTCGGACCGCATCGACGGCTCGAACACGATGCTGCGGTTGCGGCCCGCCTCCTTGGCTCGATAGAGCGCAATGTCGGCGTTCTTGATCATGTGGGCCGGGTCGGCGTCCGGATCGCCGTGCAGGGCGGCCCCGATGCTGGCGCTGGCCGTGAAGCTGCGGCCGCCGTGCTCGATCGGCTGGCGCAGCAAGTCCTGCAGCTTGGCGATCGGCCGCAGCATGTCGGCCTCGCCATGCAGGCCGCGCAGGATCACCGCGAACTCGTCGCCGCCCAGGCGCGCGACGGTGTCGCTGGCCCGGAACGAATGCTGCAGCATGCCCGCCAGGCGCTTGAGCAGCGCATCGCCGGCGTCGTGGCCCAGGCTGTCGTTGATGTCCTTGAAGTGATCGACGTCGATCATGATCAGGCCGAACATCTCGCCCAGCGTCTCGGACGCCGTCACCGCCTCCTGGAAGCGGTGCTGGAACAGGGCGCGGTTGGGCAGGGCCGTCAGCGGGTCCTTGAAGGCCAGGGTCTCGATCGCCTCGGTGTGGCGGCGGCGATCGGTGATGTCCTTGAAGAGGTTGACCAGCTTCTCGGGCTTGCCGTCGGCGCCGACGAACACCTTGCCCACCGAGCGGACCCAGGTCTCGACCCCGTCGTCGCGATTGAGCTTGAACTCGAAGACCTTGGCCTCGCCGATCTTGCGGGTGGCCACCAGGTCGGCGCAGCGCTGGCGGTCGTCGGGATGGGCGATCTCCAGCGGATCGTCCTTGAAGACGCAGTATTTCTGCAGCTCGGGCGCGTGGCCCGAGAAATAGAGCTCGTTGGTGCGCAGGTCGTATTCGCGGACCAGCAGGTCGTCGAGTTCCAGGGCCATGGTCAGGCGCTGCTTGTCGCGCTCGGCGCGCAGCACGCTCTCGGCGTAGCCCGTCACGTCGCGGGCGGTGATCATCACCGCATAGCTTTCCTCACCGTCGCGGCAGGCGCTGAACTCGGTGCGCCAGATGTGCTGGACGCCCTGGGCGTCGACGGTCGGCAGGTAGCGGGAAAAGGCCAGGCCTTCCTCGGCGCAGGCCAGCAGCGCGGCCACGTCTTCCGAAGCCACCAGGCGGCCGGCCCCGGCCTCGTCGCCGATCGCCAGGCTGGGCGCGATGCCCTGCTCGGCCCATTCGCGGCTGACGGCGACCAGCATCAGGTCGCGGTCCAGCAGGGCCGCGGCGAACGGAATCTCGCGAATGAACTCGCCGAAAGCGCGAGCGCGAGCCTTGGCGAAGGCCCGCGTGGCGGTGTCGGCTTCCAGGATCGGTTGGACGGCCAAGGCTTCAATCTTCATGCGTGTCGGCTTTCCGACTTTGTTTTTATTGAGCGTTTCCAGCGCCGCATATTGTTGTTCGATCGATAAGAAAGTGTTTGCGACGTCGGGACACCTTCAGGACGCATTGTCGCGCCGTGGCGAACGCGCGCGTTCAGAAAGACGACGCACGCTGGTCACGCCTTGAGAATTCCTGGGCGCGCGGGCGGCCAAGCCGCATTGACAAGCGGGTCCCAGACTTCGAAAACGCGCGCGCCGAACTCCGTCCGACCTCTTCCCGAGTTTTCGATGACCTATATCGTCACCGACGCCTGCGTCCGCTGCAAGTTCATGGACTGCGTGGAGGTGTGCCCGGTCGATTGCTTCTACGAGGGCGAAAACTTCCTCGTCATCAATCCCGACGAATGCATCGACTGCGGCGTCTGCGAACCCGAGTGCCCGATCGACGCCATCAAGCCCGACACCGAGGACGAGCCGGACGGCAAGTGGCTGAAGATCAACGCCGACTACGCCAAGGTCTGGCCGAACATCACGGTCAAGGGCGCGCCGCCCGAAGACCGCGAGGAGTTCGAGCGCGAGACCGGCAAGTTCGAGAAGTACTTCAGCGAAAAGCCGGGCAAGGGCTCGTAAGGCCTAGCTCGATTTCTCAAGCTTGATCCCTCGCCAGGCCGCGAAAGCTTGGCGGCGCGCCCCGCATTGCCGGACGCAACCCTTTCATAGGGCTGAATTTTATGCTATTGTCGCTGCCGACGTGACGGTTGCGGCTATTCGCGACTGTCCGTCTTGTCGAAGAAGCCGGTTCGAGAAGCCATTTGAACCGGCTCGCCCGATCGAAGGCGAAGGGTGTCTTAGAGATCTATTCCCAATCCTGACAGGCTTAGCCCCGCGCACCTGATTTCGCGGAGCAAGGACCTGTCGTTTTTGATTTGGCCAAGTGGCCTGGAATGATCACGGCGTTCGGGTCCCGCGGACCCGCATAGATGAGGACGAACATGAGCAAGACTGGTCTGGAATTCTCGGTCGGCGATCACGTCGTTTACCCCGCGCACGGCGTGGGCAGCATTCAGGCGGTCGAGACCCAGGAAGTGGCCGGTATGTCGCTCGAAGTCTACGTCATCACCTTTGACCACGAAAAAATGACGCTGCGCGTCCCGACCAAGAAGGCCAAGACGGCCGGTCTGCGTCCGCTGGCGGAAGGCGGCACCGTGTCGCAAGCCCTGACCACCCTGAAGGGCCGCGCCCGCGTGAAGCGCACCATGTGGTCGCGTCGCGCTCAAGAGTACGAAGCCAAGATCAACTCGGGCGACCTGATCTCGATCGCCGAAGTGGTCCGCGACCTGCACCGCGCCGAGAACCAGCCGGAACAGTCCTATTCGGAACGCCAGCTGTATGAATCGGCCCTGGACCGCATGGCCCGCGAAGTCGCCGCCATCGAGCGCATCGACCGCGAAGCCGCGATCGGCATCCTGACCAAGTCGCTGGTCAAGGCCGCCTAAGACCTTTCCAGGTCCCGAAAACACGAAGACGCCCCCTGCGAAAGCCGGGGGCGTTTTTGTTTGGGCTCAGCCCAGCAGGTCGGCGAAGCGGCTGGCGAAGGTGTGGGCGTCGCCGGGCCAGCGCGCCGAGACGTAGTTCCCATCCTGCACTACCCAGGCGGCGCTGGCGTCGGCGGGCGTGTCGCGCCACAGGCCGCCGGTCTTCTTCGTGAACGCCGGATCGTCGGCGGGCGCGTCCAGGAAGTCCGCCGGCGCGGCGAGCGCCCGGGTCACCTCCTGCTGCACCGACATGTAGCCGTCGGCCTGGCCGGGCGCCTCCAGATAGGTCCGGTAGTAGTCGGGGTCCCAGAACCGGCCGATGTGCGCCAGGGCGCTGGCGGCCTTCTCCTGTTTCCAGGTCAGGGCGGTCGTCTTGCGGGCGTGTTGGACCCGGCGGCCGTGCCCCGCCGGG
>JAEXJH010000666.1 GCA_023445955.1 Pseudomonadota bacterium | reverse complement strand
GGGCAGTGCCGGGCGTCGTGCGCCAAGCAGCTCTATTTCTGCGGCGTCGACAGCGAGGATGGCAGCTGCGGCAGCCTGTTCGCCCAATGCAGCGCCTCATGCACGGCGACCTACTCCCAGCCGCGCTTCCTGGGGCGCTGACCTAAGGGCGACTTGCCGCCTCGCATAACGCTGATACGCTCCTGAACAACGATAAGTCAGGAGGGTGGAATGTCCGCGAAACTCCCGAAGGCGTGCGTCATCGGCGCCGGCTGCAGCGGCTTCACCACGATCAAGCGGCTGAAGGACTACGGCGTCCCCTACGACTGCTTCGAGATGTCCGACGAGATCGGGGGCAACTGGTACTTCAAGAACCCCAACGGGCTGTCGGCCTGTTACGAGAGCCTGCACATCGACACGTCCAAGTGGCGGCTGGCCTTCGAGGACTTTCCAGTACCGAAGGACTGGCCGGACTTCCCGCACCACGCGCAGCTCTTTCAGTACTTCAAGGATTACGTCGACCACTTCGGCCTGCGCGAGACGATCACCTTCAACACCCGGGTCGAAAGCGCCCGGCGCACCGACGAGGGCCTGTGGTCGGTGACGCTGTCGACCGGCGAAACGCGGCTCTACGACGTGCTCTTCGTCTGCAACGGCCACCACTGGGACCCGCGCGTGCCGGAATATCCGGGCGAGTTCGATGGGCCGGCCTTTCATGCCCACGCCTATTCCGATCCGTTCGATCCGGTCGACATGCGCGGCAAGAACGTCGTGGTGGTCGGCATGGGCAACTCGGCCATGGACATCGCCAGCGAGCTCTCCCAGCGGCCGATCGCCAAGACCCTGTGGGTCTCGGCGCGGCGGGGGGTCTGGGTGTTCCCGAAGTACCTGAACGGCAAGCCGGCCGACAAATCCGCCATGCCAGCCTGGATGCCCAAGGCGCTGGGCCTGAAGCTGGCCCGCTCGGTGATCAAGAAGACCATCGGCAGGATGGAGGACTACGGCCTGCCCAAGCCCGACCATGAGCCGCTGGAGGCGCACCCCTCGGTCTCGGGCGAATTCCTGACCCGCGCCGGCTGCGGCGACATCAAGTTCAAACCGGCGATCAAGGCGCTGGAGGGCAAGCGCGTCCGCTTCGCCGACGACACCGTCGAGGACGTCGACGCCATTGTCTTCGCCACGGGCTACAAGATCAGCTTCCCGTTCTTCGACGACCCCGCCCTGCTGCCGGGCGCCGACCACCGCTTCCCGCTGTTCAAGCGGATGATGAAGCCGGGGGTGCCGAACCTGTTCTTCATGGGCCTGGCCCAGCCGCTGCCGACCCTGGTGAACTTCGCCGAGCAGCAGGCCAAGCTGGCGGCGGGGTATCTGGCCGGGAAGTACGCCCTGCCGTCGGAGCCCGAGATGGTCCGGATCACCGCCAAGGACGAGGAGCGCCACACCGGCCAGTTCTACGACTCGGCCCGCCACACCATCCAGGTCGACTTCAACGTCTACTGCGCCGACCTGAAGAAGGAGATCGCCAAGGGCGAGGCGCGGGCGAAAGCGGCTGGCGGACGGTTGCCAGTCGACGCCCTGGCTGAGATCAAGACGGAGCCGCTGCTGGCCTCCTGACGGATTCGCGATGCCCAAGATCACCTTCGACAAGGACACCCGCGCCAAGCTGGTCGGCGGCCTCTCGGACTATCTGCGGACCGAACTGGATCTTGAGGTGAAGGGCTTCGACGCCGAGTTCCTGCTCGACTTCATCAACGAGCGGCTGGGGCCGTACTACTATAATCAGGGCCTCCACGACGCCTCGGCGCTGTACCGCGAGAAGCTGGAGGCGATCACCGAGGCGGTCTACGAGATCGAGGTTCCGGTGAAGGGGCTCTGAGGACCCGCCCTCGCCCTTCGAAAGGCTCAGGGTGAGGACTACTTTTGGCCTCGCAGTAGGAACCTCATCCTGAGCTTGTCAAAGGACGAGGTTTCGGCTCCCGCAGCGTAAAGATTGACCTCCTCAACCAGCGGCGCATCCTTCCTGAACAACGATAAGTCGCTGGCCCACCAGCGACGGGAGGAAGCTCGATGGCCGACGGCTCCGTCGCCCTGCCCAAGGTCTGCGTCATCGGCGCGGGTTCGTCCGGCATCGCCACCTGCAAGCAGCTGTTTGAGGCCGGCATCCCGTTCGACTGCTTCGAGGCTTCGGACCGGGTCGGCGGCAACTGGGTGTTCCAGAACACCAACGGCATGAGCAGCGCCTACCGCTCGCTGCATATCAACACCAGCCGGGACAAGATGGCCTATTCGGACTTCCCGATGCCGGCCGACTATCCGGACTATCCGCACCACAGCCACATCGCGACGTACTTCGACAGTTACGTCGACCACTTCGGCTTCCGCGACCGGATCACCTTCCAGTGCGCGGTGACCTGGGCCAAGCGGCGTGACGATGGCCTCTGGGAGATCACGCTGGAGACCGGCGAGAAGCGGCTCTACGACGCCCTCTGCGTGGCCAACGGCCACCACTGGGACCCGCGCTGGCCCGAGCCCAAGCCGCCTGGCCAGTTCACCGGGCTGGAGATGCACAGCCACTATTACATCGACCCGGCCACACCCTACGACCTGCGCGGCAAGAAGGTCGTGATCGTCGGCTTCGGCAATTCGGCGCTGGACCTGGCCTGCGAGCTGGGCCGGCGGGAGAACACCGACGGGGTCTATCTGTCGGTGCGCCGCGGCTACTGGGTGGTGCCGCGCTATTTCGGCTCGGACGTGCTGGACTTCTTCAACAACCATCCCAGCCAGGACCCGCCGCTGATGTCGCGGATCCTGCCCGGCAAGATGGTCGCCAAGGCCATCGAGAAGAAGATCGCCGCCGTCCACGGCCGGCCCGAGGACCACGGCCTGCCCAAGCCCGACCACGACTTCGGGGCGTCACACCCGGCCATCAGCCACGAACTCTACAACCGCATCGGCTCGGGCGACGTGACCATCAAGCCCGATATCGAGCGGTTTGACGGCCGGCAGGTGTTCTTCAAGGACGGGACCTCGGTCGAGGCCGACGCCGTCATCTGGTGCACCGGCTACAAGATCACCTTCCCGTTCTTCGACAAGCTGACCATCGACGCGCCCGACAACGACATCGCCCTGTGGAAACGGATGGTCGATCCCAGGTTCGACAACCTCTTCATGGTCGCCCTGGTCCAGCCGCTGTGCGCGATGATGCCGATCGCCGAGGAGCAGTCGAAGCTGATCGCCGCCTACCTGACCGGCCGCTACGCCATGCCCGATCCCTCGACCATGGCCGCCGAGCGCGACGCCATGCACCAGGGGGTGAAGGCGCACTATGTCGCCTCGGCCCGGCACACGATCCAGATCAACTGCGGAGAGTACGCCTTTGATCTGCGCAAGGAGCTGAAGCGCGGGACCAAGCGCGCCAAGGCGGCCGGTAATCCCCTGCCGATTCAACCGCGAGCCGCGAAGGTCTTGCCTCTTGCCGCAGAGTAAGGCTGTGATCGTGACGGGGCGTCACGAACGCCCCGCTCTTGAGTCGCGCTCCATGTCGAACATCGCCTACTTCCCCAAGCCCCATATCGATCAGCGACCGGGCAAGCGGGAACGCACCAAGACCGCCAACCGCCAGGCGATCCTGGACGCCGCGCGCGAGGTGTTCGGCGAGCTGGGCTACGACGCGGCCACGGTGCGCGACATCATCCGCCGCACGGGTTTGGCCTCGGGCACCTTCTACAACTACTACAAGTCTAAGGAGGAGGTGTTCGACGCCCTGGCCGACGACGGCGCGCGCCGCTTCCGGCCACTGCTGCGCGCCGAGTCCGAGAAGGCGACGGACTTCCAGTCGTTCGTGCGCGGCGCGATCCTGGCCTATTTCAATTTCGTGGCCAACGAGCAGGAGAGCTGGCGCATCGACCGCCCGCCCGGCGAGCAGATCCCCCACGCCCGCGCCACGCCCGAGGTCACCGCCGTTTTCGACGAGGTGCGTGAGGCCTTCGCCAAGGTGCTGGAGCACGACCACGCGCCCAAGGTCGACCTCGATTACCTGACCACCGCCTGCATCGCCGTGGCCCGCGAGATCGGCGACAAGATGCTGGAGCGCCGGCCGGTCGATACGGAGGGCGCGGCGGATTTCGCCGTCAAGCTGATCCTGGGCGGGCTGCCGGCCCTGCCAAGACTTTAAGAACAAGAACCAGAACGACAAAGAGAGTGGGGAGTAGAGCATGGCCTCCGACGCCGCCCAGAAGACCATCCTGAAGCTGATCCTGTCGCTGCCCAGCCCCGTCCTGCGGGCGATGTCGGGCGGCGGGGTGGTCTACAAGGGCGGGCGGACCCTGGACCCGCGCTTCCAGTTCTTCGCCAACGCGGCCAAGAAGATGCCGCCGATGACGGCGCTCAGCCCCGCCGAGGCCGTCGCCGGCAGCGCCCGTGGCCTGGCCGCCGTGCAGGGTCCGCTGGAGCCGGGCGTGCGCACCGAGAGCCTGTCTATCGAGGGACCCAACGGCCCGATCCCGGCCCGCGCCTATCGGCCCGACAGCCAGGACAGCTCAGCGCCGCTGATCGTCTACGCCCACATGGGCGGCGGGGTGATCGGGGATCTGGAGACCTGCCACGCCTTCTGCTCGATCCTGGCGCGGATCGCCCGCACGGCGGTGATCTCGGTCGACTACCGCCTGGCCCCGGACCACAAGTTCCCGGCGGGCCTCGAGGACGTCTTGGCCGCCTATCGCTGGGCGCGCGACAACACCGGCCGCTTCGGCGCGGCGGCGGTCCCGCCGGCCATCGGCGGCGACAGCATGGGCGGCAACTTCTCGGCCATCATCGCCCAGGAGATGGCCCGCAAGGGCGAGCCGCAGCCGGCGCTGCAGCTGCTGATCTATCCCGCGGTCGACGTGGCCAGCGAGACGCCGTCGATGACGACCTATGCCGACGCCTATCCCCTGACCCGCCAGACCATGGACTGGTTCATGGGCCACTATATGAGCGCCGACGCCGACCCGGCCGATCCGCGCCTGTCGCCCGACAAGACCGCCGACTTGGGCGGCCTGGCCCCGGCGGTGATCGCCACCGCCGGCTTCGACCCGCTGGTCGACCAGGGCGAAGGTTACGCCAAGCGCCTGCAGGCGGCCGGCGTGCCGGTGCTGTACCGCTGCTACGACAGCCTGGCGCACGGGTTCACGGCGTTCACCGGCGCGATCCCGGCGGCGGACGGGGCCTGCCGCGAGATCGCCGGGCTGGTGCGGGAGATGTTCGACAAGCGGTCGGTCTGATGCGCGCGCTCGTCGTCGAGGATCTCGCGCCCGACTTCGCCGGCTGCCACGTCCGCGACATCCCCACGCCCTCCCCCGGTCCCGGCGAGGTGCTGGTCCGTATCCGCGCGGCCAGCGTCAACTTCCCCGACCTGCTGATGACGCGAGGCGAGTACCAGTTCAAACCGCCCCTGCCCTTCACGCCTGGCCTGGACATCGCCGGCGAGGTCGCCGCGCTCGGCGAGGGCGTCAGCAATCTGGAGGTCGGCAACGCCGTGGTTGGCGGGGCGCGGCTGGGCGGGTTCGCCGAGTACGCCGTGCTGTCGACCGACGCGCTGAAGCCTAAGCCCGCGCGGCTGTCCTTCGCCGAGGCCGCCGCCTACGGCGCGGCCTATCTCACGGCCTATGTCGCCCTGGTCCGTCGCGCGCGGGTCGAGACGGGCGAATGGGTGCTGGTCCACGGCGCGGCCGGCGGGGTGGGCCTGGCGGCGGTGGACCTGGCCAAGGCGCTGGGCGCACGGGTGATCGCCGCCTCGGCCTCGGACGACAAGCTGGCGGCTGTGCAGGCGCTCTACGCCCCCGACGCTGTCGTCAACGTCACCAGCGGCTTCCGAGAGCGCGTGAAAGAGATCACCGGCGGTCGCGGCGCCGACGTCATCTACGATCCCGTGGGCGGCGACGTGTTCGACGAGAGCGTCCGCTGCATCGCCTTCGACGGGCGGCTGCTGGTCATCGGCTTCACCTCGGGCCGGATCCCGAACGTCTCGGTCAACATGCCGCTGATCAAAGGCTTCTCGGTCATGGGCGTGCGGGCCGGCGAGTACGGCCGGCAATTCCCGGAGAAGGGCCGCGAGAACGGCGAGGCGATCTGGAAAATGGCCGACGAGGGCGTCATAAGGCCCCACGTCCACGCCGAGCTGTCGCTGGATCGCTGGCGCGAGGCCTTCGACCTGCTGGCCGAACGCAAGGTGGTGGGCAAGGCGGTGATCGTTCCCTGACACCGTCGGCAAGTGATTGAACCGACTCAGGTTGACATCCCTCGCCCGTTCTTTTATCCACCGCCCCTCACTCGCGGAGCCCTAGGCCTCGCGTCCAACGTTTATGCATTTCGGAGCCACGTCGTGAAGCGCACCTTCCAGCCGTCGAAGCTCGTGCGTGCTCGCCGTCACGGCTACCGCGCGCGTATGGCCACCAAGAACGGTCAAAAGATCGTCGCGCGTCGCCGCGCCAAGGGCCGCAAGCGCCTGACCGCCTAATTCTCTTCCTCCTCCGGGAGGTTAGACGATGATCAAAGCCGCCTTTTCCACAGACCTGGTTTCAGGTTCTCGCCGGAAAGGCGGCTTTTTTCATGGCTGATCCCAAGCCAGATCTAAAGTTCGAGCGGCTGCGCAAGCGCCCCGACTTCCTGCTGGCGGCCAAGGCCCCGGCCTTGTCGCGCGGCGCGGTCTTCATCCAGATGCGCAAGCGGCCCGACGAGGACCCGACGGTGCGGGTCGGCTTCACGGCCACCAAGAAGATCGGCGGGGCCGTCGATCGCAACCGCGCCAAGCGCCGCCTGCGAGAGGCCGCAAGGCTGGTCCTGCCCCTTCATGCACGCCCTTCGCACGACTATGTGTTCATTGCGCGCGGCGGCACGACCGCCCGCGAATGGGGGCGTTTGCTTGACGACGTTAAAACCGCGCTGATAAGCCTCGCCGCCGAGTACGATCGCGGAGGCGGCAAGCCTCCCCGCCCGTCACCTGGCGCATCGTCTAAAGTCGCCTCTTCCCAACACCCCGATCCCACAGTTTCCGGTTAAGCGCTCCATGCAGAACGACAACAAAAACACGCTGATGTTCATCGTCAGCGCGTTCGTGATCCTGATCGGGTACCAGTTCTTCATCCTGGGTCCGCAGCAGAAGCGGGCCGAGATCGAGGCGCGCGCCAAGAAGGCCGCGCAGGTCCAGGCCGCCGCCCAGCCGGGCGTGACGCTGGACGCCAACGGCAATCCGGCCCCGCTGCGCCTGTCGCGCGACGCCGCCAAGGCGCAAAGCCCGCGCATCGTGGTCGACACCCCGGCCCTGTCCGGCTCGATCGCCCTGAAGGGCGGCCGCATCGACGACCTGTTCCTGCGCAAGTACGCCGAGACGATCGACAAGAACTCGCCGCCGGTCGAGCTTTTCCGTCCGGAAGGGGCCGAGCACGCCTGGTTCGCCGATTTCGGCTGGGCCGGCGCCAACCTGCCGGGCCTGCCCGACAGCCGCACCGTCTGGACCGCCGCACCGGGCCAGGTGCTGCGTCCCAACTCGCCCGTCACCCTGACCTATGACAATGGCATGGGCCTGACCTTCACCCGTCTCATCGCGGTCGACGACCAGGCGATGTTCACGGTGACCGACAGCGTCAAGAACAACGGCGCCAACGGCCTGCAGCTGGCGCCCTACGCCACCGTCCAGCGCCAGGGCATCACCGACCACCTGGGCAAGACCCAGATCGTCCACGAAGGCGCCATCGGCGTTCTGGGCTCCGGCAAGGACCAGAAGCTGGAAATGGCCAAGTACCAGAAGTGGAAGAAGGACAAGCCGCTTTCGACCTTCGACTCGGTCGGTGGCTGGACCGGCATCACCGACAAGTACTGGCTGGCGGCCCTGATCCCGAACCAGGACCAGCCCATCAAGGCTCAATACCGCGTCACCCAGGCCTCGGGCACCGACATCTATGACGTCAACTTCGTCGGTCCGACCCAGGCCCTGAACCCGGGCGCGACCCTGACCCAGAAGACCCGCCTGTTCGCCGGCGCCAAGACCGTGCCGCTGCTGCGCAAGTACGAGTACGGCGCGACCCCGGCCCCGGCCATCTGGGAGTTCTGGAGCACTGCCAAGTCGGAAATCCCGCGCTTCGACGACGCCGTCGACTGGGGCATGTTCCGCTTCTTCACGCGCCCGATCTTCAACATCCTGGAGATCTTCTACAAGCTGGTCGGCAACTTCGGCCTGGCGATCATGGCGCTGACCGTCCTGCTCAAGCTCATCCTCTATCCAATGGCGGACAAGAGCTATGAGAGCATGGCCAAGATCAAGAAGATCTCCCCCGAGGTCGAGAAGCTGAAGGCCAAGCACAAGGACGATCCTGCCAAGCAGCAGCAGGAGATGATGGCCCTGTACGCCAAGGAGAAGATCAACCCGATGATGGGCTGCCTGCCCATGTTGATCCAGATCCCGGTCTTCTACTCGCTGTACAAGGTGCTGACCGTCACCATCGAAATGCGCCATGCGCCGTTCTTCGGCTGGATCCACGACCTGTCGTCGCGCGATCCGACGACGATCTTCAACCTGTTCGGCCTGATCCCCTGGGATCCGGCCCACGCCCCGCTGATCGGCGGCATCCTGGCCACCACCCTGCATATCGGCGTCTGGCCGCTGCTGTACGGCTTCACCATGTGGCTGACGACGGCGATGAACCCGCCGGCGGGCGACCCGATGCAACAGCGGATCTTCCAGCTGTTCCCGATCGTCTTCACCTTCACCCTGTCGCAGTTCGCGGTGGGCCTGGTGATCTACTGGTGCTGGTCCAACATCCTGACCATCATCCAGCAGTACATCATCATGCGCCGCTACAAGGTCGAGAACCCGATCGACAAGATCATCGCGCGCCTGCAGGGCAAAACTGCTAACGCCACCTGATGAGCGAAGAACCCAACCTTCCCGCGATCCTGCCGGGCGCGGCCGACTTCACCGAAGAGCAGATCGAGACGGCGCGCGTCTTCTTCGCCCAGCCCGTCGCGTTCATGATGGGCGCGGTGCGGATGGACCTCATGCCCGCGCCGGACCTGCCGGAAGTGGCCTTCGCCGGCCGCTCCAACGTCGGCAAGTCCAGCCTGATCAACGGCCTGGTCGGCCAGAAGTACCTGGCCCGCGCCTCGAACGAGCCGGGCCGCACGCGGGAGATCAACTTCTTCCTGCTGGCCGAGCAGGTGCGCCTGGTCGACCTGCCCGGCTACGGCTTCGCGCGCGTCTCGCGTTCGATCGCCGACAAGTTCCAGGACCTGGGCCGGGCCTATCTGCGCGGCCGCCCGAACCTCAAGCGCGTCTACGTGCTGATCGACGCCCGCCATGGCCTCAAGAAGGTCGACCTGGAGGCGCTGGACGCCCTGGATACGGCCGCCGTCAGCTACCAGATCGTCCTGACCAAGGCCGACAAGATCAAGCCGCACGAGGTCGACAAGGTCGTCGCCGAGACGCTGAAGGCGATCTCCAAACGCGCCGCCGCCTTCCCGCGCGTACTGGCCACCTCGTCCGAGAAGGGCCTGGGGATGCCGGAACTGCGCGCCGAGATCGTCCGACTCTGCATCGACGAGTGAGGGACCGCCCTCGCCTTTCGACAAGCTCAGGGCGAGGGCGCCGGTCATCCACAGTCTTTCGATTGCTATTAACCCTGCGCTAGGGTTCGCCCGCCAGAACCCCCGCCTTCCCATTTCGTAGATTGAAGCCGCCCATGACCCGCCACGAACTCAAGACCTGGCCCAAGTACTTCGCCGCCGTGCGCTCGGGCCAGAAGCGCTTCGAGATCCGCCGCAACGACCGTGAGTTCAAGGTCGGCGACATCCTGGTGCTGCGCGAGTTCGATCCGGAAGACGACGCCTATACCGGCCAGGCCGAAGAGCGTCAGATCACCTTCCTGCTGTCGGAAGAGGACTACGGCGTCATCCATGGCTTCGTGGCCATCGGGTTTGGTGAAGTCGCGCCGCATCCGGACGCCGCCGCTGAGGTCACGGCCGACAGCTTGGCCGAATGGCACGAGACCGCCGCCTCCAACGCCGCCCTGCGCGCCCAGGAAGCCCGCAAGGTCTCGGAAGGCTACGCCAAGAGCAATATGAGCGTTGCGGCTGACCGCCACGGCGCCGTGGCCGACCTGGCCGCCGCCGACGCCGGCTTCCACGCCGCCGCGGCCCGGATCGTCCGCAAGGGC
>JAEXJH010000665.1 GCA_023445955.1 Pseudomonadota bacterium | reverse complement strand
CCGCGGCCGAGGCCAGTCCCGCCGCCCGGCGACGCGACAGCTCCCCGACCGGCAGGTGCTCGGTCGGTGCGATCGTCGGCGTCTGGAGCGGAAGGGCGGCCATCGGTCCTAGAACAGATCCACGTCGCCGCTGCTGGCCGCGGCCGGCATCGGCGCCGGAGCGGGACGACGGACGTCCTGCGGCGCGTTGTCGACGGCCACCAGACGCTGACGCACCCGACCCGAGGTCGGCCAGAACTCGACGCGACGGGCCGAAACCCCGCCGGTGCTGGACGAAACAATCGGGATGCCTTCGTCGCGCAGGAAGCGCTCTGCGAAGGCGGCGTTGCTGGCGCCGACGTCCGAAAGGCCGTCGAACAGCTTGGCCCCGCCGAAGATCTTGGCTTCCATCCGCTCGCGGCGGGCGCCCTTCTTCAGCAGATCGTTGATCAGCACTTCCATGGCGTAGGCGCCATAGCGCACGGCGTCACCGCCGGTGCGGCCGTCGCCGGAGTCCGGCAACAGGAAGTGGTTCATGCCGCCCACGCCGGCCTGGGGATCGCGGATGCACGCGGCGATGCACGAGCCCAGCACGGTGGTCATCACCACCTGCGGGTCGGCCGTCACATGGCTTTCGCCCTGGGTCACGTGAACCTTGATCGCCCGTTCCGGGTCGTCGTTATGGGAGAATTGCATCATGTCAGCGGCCCGAACACTTGCTCGATCTTCTCCCTCAAGCCCTGCACGGTGAAGGGCTTGACGCAGTAGTTGTTGACACCGAACTGCACGGCGCGCTGGACCAGTTCGCGGTCGGCGCGGCCCGTCAGCATGACGAAGGCGGTCTGGCGGATCGGCGGGTGCGAGCGCACGGCGCGCAGCAGGGCCAGACCGTCCATCTTCGGCATGTTGAAGTCCGAGATGACGAGGTTGGCGGGCTTGGCCAGGAGGTTCTTCAGAGCCTCCTCGCCGTCCGGCGCCTCACGGATGTCCTTGAAGCCGATCTGCTGCAGCGCATTGCGGATCAAAGCCCGCATGGTGAGCTGGTCGTCGACCACGAGTACGGAGATGGAGCTAGCTTGCGGCATGGTTCATCGCCTCGCGGAGGCCAGATCGAGAATGGATTGGCCCATGTGGGACAGGGAAACCTGCTTCTCCACAGCGCCAAGTTCGAAAGCAGAGCGCGGCATGCCGTAGACGACGCACGAGGCTTCGTCCTGGCCCAGCGTCTTGGCGCCGGCCTTGCGCATGGCCAGAAGGCCCTGGGCGCCGTCGCGGCCCATGCCGGTCAGGATGGCCCCGACCGCCTTGTCGCCGACGGCGTTGGCCACCGAGTTGAACAGCACGTCCACCGACGGGCGGTGGCCGCTGACCGGGTCGCCCTGGACCAGGCGGCAACGCAGGCCGGCCGAGCGAACGACCTCCAGGTGCGTGGCGCCGCCGGGGGCGACATAGACCTTGCCGGGCTCCAGCAGGGCGCCGTCGGTGGCTTCCTGCACCTTGGCCCCGCTGGCGCGATCCAGGCGCGCGGCGAAGCTGGCGGTGAAGGTCGCCGGCATGTGCTGGGTGATGACCGTCGGCGGGCAGGTCTCGGGGAACAGGGTCAGGATCGACAGCAGGGCTTCCACCCCGCCGGTCGACGACCCGATGGCCACGATGTCGCCCGAGGGCATGAAGTCCTTGCGGCGCACCGGCGCGGCGGCCGGCGCGGCGCCGGCGTTGGTGCGGACCGAGGCGCGGGCGGCGATCTTCACCTTGGTGACGATCTCGGCCAGGGCTTCTTGGGTGCCGGTGGCGTCGGCGGGCTTGCCCACGCAGTCCACCGCGCCCAATTCCAGAGCCCGCAGCGTCATCTCGGCGCCGGCCTGGGTCAGGGTCGAGACCATGACCACCGGCATCGGCCGCAGGCGCATGATCTTCTCGAGGAACTCGATGCCGTTCATGTTCGGCATCTCGATGTCGAGCGTGACGACGTCGGGGTTCAGGGCCTTGATCATGCCCCGCGCCTCGAACGGATCGCCGGCGCCGCCGACGACTTCGATGTCCGGGTCACGATTGAGGGCCGCCGTGATCAGGCTCCGCATGGTGGCGGAGTCGTCGACGACGAGAACGCGAATCTTCGGCATCAGCGACCCACCTTTCGATAGGCGGTCAGGCCGCTGCTCTCGAACGCGGTGATGTTGCTGCCAACGCGCTCGGAGTGGCCGACATAGAGGCGGCCGCCCGGCGCGACGAGCGGCGCGAAGCGGCTCCAGACGCGTTCCTGGGTGGGTTCATCAAAATAGATCACGACATTCCGGCAGAAGATGGCGTCGAACGGCCCCTTCATAGGCCACGACGGACCGTTGAGATTTAGTTCCCGGAAGGCGACCAGGCTGCGAGCGGCCTCGCAGACGCGCCAGGCGCGGCGATCCGAGGCGTCGCGCTCGAAATACTGGCTGCGCGCCGAGGCCGGAATGCCTTCCAGCAGCGATTCGTCGTAGACGGCCTCGCGACCGGTGGCGAGCACGTTGGTGTCGATGTCCGTGCCCAGGATCCGGATGTCCAGATCGGCCGCGTTCGGCCACACCGACAGCACCGTGAAGGCCATCGAATAGGGCTCCTGGCCCGACGAGCTGGCCGCCGACCACAGGCGCAGGCGGCCGCCGGCGCGGATCTTGTCGGCCACCGGCTCCAGCCCGTTCTGGCGCAGGTCGTCGAAGTGGTGTGGCTCGCGGAAGAAGCGCGTGACGTTGGTGGTCAGCGCCCGGAGCATCTCCTGGCTCTCGTCGCCGCCTTTGTCGCTAGAGACGAAGGCGCAGTACTCGGTGAACGAGCGCATGCCGAGATTGCGCAGGCGCTTGGCCAGGCGCGAATAGACCAGCGTCGCCTTGCTGTCGGGCAGGCTGATGCCGGCCAGGTCGTACAGCAGCGCGGCGATGCGCTTGAAGTCTTGGGACGTGAACGCGAACTCGCCATCGACGAGGGCCTCGCGGCGGTCCGAAAGGGAGGCGGAACCAGTGGTCATCAGGCGGCCAGGGCCTCCCGTTCGGGCAGGATGCGGTCCAAGGAGATCTCGCTGATCATGCGGCCTTCGATCGAGATGATGCCGCGCACGAAGTTGCGGACGGTGTCGCAGGCCATGTCGGGGGTCGGCTGCACCATGTCGTCGTTGATCGACAGGATGTCCGACACCGCGTCGACCAGCAGGCCGACCGTGCGGTCGCCCGCCTTGACCACGATGAAGACGCTACGGACGGTCGGCTCGATCACCGGCATGCCCAGGCGGCAGGCCAGGTCCATGATCGGCAGCACCGCGCCGCGCAGGTTGATGACGCCGCGCATGAAGCCCGGCGACTGCGGGAGCACCGTGGCCGGGCTCCAGCCGCGGATCTCGCGAACCGCCATGATGTCGACGCAGTATTCCTGGTCGCCCACGCGGAAGGAGATCAACTCTCGGCGGTCAGCGCCGGTGGCGGTGGCATGGTCGGTCATGACTTACTCCGCGGCGATGAGGGTGGGTTCGGTGGGGCGACCGCCTTCGCGGCGGCGCATGGCGATGGTGGCGTCCACGTCGAGGATCAGCGCGACGCGGCCGTCGCCCAGGATGGTCGCGGCGGCGACGCCCTCGACCTGCTGGTAGTTCTGCTCCAGCGACTTGATGACGACCTGGCGCTGGCCGTGAATGGCGTCGGCCACCAGGGCGGCGCGCGAGCCGTCTTCACCTTCGACCAGCAGCACGACGCCGTCGGTCGGGGCGGGCGAGTGATCGCGATAGCCCAGGGCCTGGCCGACATCGATCAGCGGCACGAAGCTGTCGCGGACGGCCAGCACCGAGCCGACCGGACCCAGAGGGCGAACTTCTTCCGGCTTCGGACGCAGGCTCTCGACGATGGCGGCCAGCGGCACGACCAGGGTCTCGCCGGCGACGTCGACCACCATGCCGTCCAGGACGGCCAGGGTCAGCGGCAGGCTCAGCGTGAAAGTCGAGCCCAGACCGGGGCGCGAGGTGATCGAGATGCGGCCGCCCAGGGCCTGGACCGAGCGCTTGACCACGTCCATGCCGACGCCGCGGCCCGACACGTCCGAGATCTTGTCGGCGGTCGAGAAGCCCGGGAGGAAGATCAGGTTGTCGATCTCTTCGTCGGTCAACTGCAGGTCGGGGGCGATCAGACCCTTCTTGACCGCGATCGAGAAGACCCGCTCGCGGTTGATGCCCTTGCCGTCGTCCGAGACCTCGATGACGATCCGGCCGCTGCGGTGCAGGGCGGCCAGGCGCACGACGCCTTCGGGATTCTTGCCGGCCGCCTTGCGCTCCTCGGGGCTTTCCAGCCCGTGGTCGATGGCGTTGCGCAGCATGTGGGTGATCGGGTCGGACAGACGCTCGATGACCGTCTTGTCGACCTCGGTGTTCTCGCCGTCCATCACCAGGCGGGCCTGCTTGCCCGTCATGTTGGCGACTTCGCGGACCAGGCGCGGCATGCGCTGGAACACCGACTTCACCGGCTGGGCGCGGATGGCCATGACGCTGTCCTGGATCTCGCGGGTGAGCTGTTCAAGCTCATCCAGACCCATGGCCAGGTTCGAGGACGGGGCGATGCCGTATTCGCCGACGCGCTGCGCCAGCATGGCCTGGTTGATGACCAGCTCGCCGACCAGGTCGATCAGGCGATCGATGCGTTCCGGATCGACGCGGATGACCGACTGGCCGGGCCCCGGGACTTCGACCGGGGTGGCCTTGGGGGTCGGCGCGGCCGGAGCGGCGGGCTTGGCGGCCTCGACGACCGGCGCAGGAG
>JAEXJH010000664.1 GCA_023445955.1 Pseudomonadota bacterium | reverse complement strand
CTCCTCCCCCCTTTGGGGGAGGGGGACCGCCGAACGGCGGTGGAGGGGGCCTGCGCCGGCGCTAAAACCCGTAAAGCGCCTTGTACTCCGCATCCTTGCCCGCGATCTGCCGCGCGCAGTCGACCATCACCTTGGCCTGCTTCCAGGTCGCGTCGTCCTGCATCTTGCCGTCGATCATCGCCACGCCCGTTCCATCCGGCATCGCCTCCAGGATCTTCCGCGCGAAGGCGACCTCGGCCGGGTCCGGGCTGAACACCCGCTTGGCGATCTCGATTTGGCTGGGATGCAGGCTCCAGGCCCCGGCGCAGCCCATCAGGAACGCGTTGCGGAACTGCTGCTCGCAGGCCACCGGATCGTCGATCGCCCCGAACGGGCCGTAGAACGGCTTGATCCCATGCGCCGCGCAGGCGTCGACCATCTTGGCGAAGGTGTAGTGCCAGAGGTCCTGCTGCACGGACGCCCGCGCCGAACCATCCGTATGCGGATCCTCAATCACCCGATACCCCGGATGCCCGCCGCCGACCCGTGTCGTCTTCATCGCCCGGCTGGCCGCCAGGTCCGCCGGCCCCAGCGAGATCCCCTGCATCCGAGGGCTGGCCGCGGCGATGGCCTCGACGTTCATCACGCCCTCGGCCGTCTCCAGGATGGCGTGCAGCAGGATCGGCCGGGTCACCCCGTGCTTGGCCTCCAGCGAGGCCAGCAATTGGTCCATGTAGAAGATGTCCCACGGCCCCTCGACCTTGGGGACCATGATCACGTCGATCTTGTCGCCGGCCTTCTCGACGATGGTGGCGACCTCATCCAGGTGCCAGGGCGAGTTCAGGCAGTTGATCCGCGTCCAGAAGCCGACGCCCAACGCCTTGAAGTCGACCTCGCGCGACATCGCCACCAGGCCGGCTAGCGCCGCGCCCTTGGCGTCGGCGGGGATGGCGTCCTCCAGATTGGCCAGGATGACGTCGACGGTCGGGGCGATCTCGGGGACCTTGGCGCGCACCTTGTCCAGGTGCGGCGGCACGAAGTGGATCATTCGCTCCACACGGGCGGGCAGCTCGCGATACGGCGCGGGCGCGCCGATCGCCAGAGGTTTGAAAAAGCCGCGCGGCGTCTTCATCCGCTTACTCCCCGAGTGTTCTTATTTCGCAGTTGCGAGAACCCTGCGGCGGCGCGGCATCGAGGTCAAGGCTTGGCGGCCGTCGGCGGCGGGGCGGGCTTGGGCATTTCCTCCGGATCCTCGCGCTCGAGGTCGGCGGCGGCGTCGTTGCTGGAGTCGGGCTTGGCCACCTTGGCGGCCTTGCGGCGTCGGGCGGCGGGTTCGAGCTTCAGGCTGGTGAGCGCGTCCTCGCCCTCCTCACCGAACAGGCCCCGGACGCGGATGTCGCGCTGCGGATAGGGGATCTCGATGCCGGCCCCGCGCAAAGCATCGTCAATCAGCCAGGTATAGGCGGCATAGATCGCCGCCGGCCGGCGCACGGCCTCGAGCGTCGGCCAGACCACCAGCTCGAACTTCAGGCTGCTCTCGCCATAGCCGACCAGCCAGACCTGGGCCCGGCGCACGGCGTCGTCGGGCGAGGTGTAGGGCGCGGCCTTGGCGGCCTTCAGCACCGCCTCGCGCACCTTGTCCTTGTCGGCCCCGAAGGCGGCGACAAACGGCACCCGCAGGCGGCGATTGGTGCCGCGCAGGGTCCAGTTGATCACCTGGTCGTTCACCAGCACCGAGTTGGGCACGATGATGTCGGTGCTGTCGTTGGTGCGGATGCGCGTGGCGCGCGGGCCGATCTCGTGGACCACGCCGCGCCCGCCATTGGGCAGCTCGACGAAGTCGCCAACCGCCACCAGCCGCTCGAACACCAGGCTCACCCCGGACGCGAAGTCCTTGATGATGCCCTGCAGGCCCAGACCCACGCCGACGCCGACCGCGCCAGCGAACACCGCCAGCGAGGTCAGATCCAGGCCCATGGTCGACAGGCCCACCGTCACCCCGATGACCACCAGGCCATAGGTCAGGACCTTCTCGACGATGTAGAGCGAGGCCGCGTCCCCCGCCGCCCGCTCCCGCAGCCGCCGAAGCCCGGCCGAGGTCAGCCGCGCGGCGAACAGCGCCGCCGCCACGATCAGCAGGCCGGCCGCCAGCCCCCCGACGGTGACGGACGCCTTGCCCAGCTTCAGGAGTTCAAAGGAATCGAGCGTGCGAAGCGGGTTGGCGGCCATGGGTGGAGTTTGGGGTGAGGAGCCGACGGCGATCAAGCCTCAGCTCAGTTCGGCGTGAAGATGCCTTGCACGCCAACGATCATGGCGATGACGCCGAACACGGCCAGCACCAGGCCCGGGCCGCGCGACCCGCTGGCCGGCAAGGCTCGGCCGGCGCGCAGGCGGTCCCACAGCAGGAGGACGCCGACCGCGATCCCGACCAGCTCGAAGTGGAAGATGCGCGGTCCGCTCGTGGCGTGGACGATCAGGAAATAGCCGCCGCAGACCAGGGCCGCGACGCCGACGATCCAGCGGAACGGCGCCAGCCGCTCGGCGAAGCGTTCCAGGTCGTCGCCAGCGCGGGGCAGCAACGCTAGCAGGCCAATGGCCAGCAGGAAGCCGCCCAGGATATTGCAGAGGTCGAGGATCAGTTCGAGCATGTCCGGGTAATGCCGGACATGCTGTGACTGTTCCGCTTAGCGGCCCACCATCGCCATGCCGGCGGCGGTGTAGCGGTCGCCTTCGATCGCCGTTTCCGGCACCGCCGCGGCGATGCGGGCCAGGTCGTCGGCCGAGAGGGTCACGTCGACGGCGCCGATGTTCTCCTCCAGACGGGCGATCTTGGTGGTGCCGGGGATCGGGGCGATGTCTTCGCCCTGGTGCAGGATCCACGACAGCGCCAGCTGAGCGGCGGTGATGCCCTTCTCGCCGGCGATCTGGGTCAGGGCGTCGACCAGGCCGAGGTTCTTGGCCAAGGCGTCGCCCTGGAAGCGCGGCAGGTTGCGGCGGAAGTCGTTGTCGGCCAGGTCGCTCTTCAGCGCCCCGGTCAGGAAGCCGCGGCCCAGCGGGCTGTAGGGCACCAGGCCAATGCCCAGCTCGCGCAGGGTCGGCAGGATCTCGGCCTCCAGCTCGCGGAACCACAGCGAATATTCGCTCTGCAAGGCCGCCACCGGCTGGACGGCGTGGGCCTTGCGGATGGTCGCCGCGCCGGCTTCCGACAGGCCAAAATGCTTGACCTTGCCCTCGGCGATCAGGTCCTTGACCGTCCCGGCCACGTCCTCGATCGGCACGTTCGGGTCGACGCGATGCTGGTAGAAGAGGTCGATCGTCTCGATGCCCAGGCGCTTCAGCGACGCCTCGGCGACCTCGCGGATGTGCTCGGGACGGCTGTTGACGCCGCGCATGCGCGAGAAGCCCTCGCCCGCGCCGTCCGGCGCGATGTCGAAGCCGAACTTGGTGGCGATCACGACCTTGTCGCGGAAGGGCTTCAGGCCCGCGCCGACCAGGACCTCGTTTTCGTACGGGCCATAGACCTCGGCGGTGTCGAAGAATGTCACGCCCAGGTCGACGGCCTTGGCCAGGACCTTGTGGGCGTCGCCGGCGTCCAGCGCGGTGCCGTAGACGTGGCCCATCCCCATGCAGCCGAGACCAATGGCCGAGACCTCGAGGCCGTCGCCGAGTTTGCGCGTCTTCATGGGATGCTCCTTCGTATGGATGGCCGGCGGCCTCACCGTCGGCGTTTCCTAAATGGGTCGGGATCGCCAGCGAATAAGGCCGGACCGCTCACTGCTCTGATGAGCCGCTTTCAGCAATTGCGATTTTCTTCGAACGGTGTCGGGACATCGGTCGCCCGCCCGTCCTAGGGTCACGACAACGGAGGAAGCCCCATGCCCAAGATCACCCCGTTCCTGTGGTTCGACAACCAGGCCGAGGACGCGGCCAAGCTGTACGTCTCGCTGTTCCCGAACTCGAAGATCAACCACATCGCCCGCTATCCCAGCGACGGCCAGGACGGCGGCGAGACCGGCAAGGTGATGATCGTCCAGTTCGAGCTGGACGGCCAGAAGGTCACCGCCATGAACGCCGGCCCGACCTTCAAGCTCACCGAGGCGTTCTCGTTCGTCATCGACTGCGACGGCCAGGCGGAAGTCGACCACTACTGGAACGCCCTGACGGCCAATGGCGGCCAGGAAAGCCAGTGCGGCTGGCTGAAGGATCCCTACGGCCTGTCCTGGCAGGTGACGCCCAAGCAGCTGATCGAGGCCACCACCAGCTCGGACCGCGAGGCGGCTGGCCGGGCGTTCCAGGCGATGATGACGATGAAGAAGATCGACGTCGCGGCGATCCAGAAGGCGTTCCGGGGCGAGTAGGCCCTATCTGGCGCGCGCCTGACCCACCACCTCGACCACCGCGTCGATGATCGCCTGGGGCCGCTGGGCCGGGATCATGTGCCCGGTGTCGGCGACCAGGCGATGCTGGCCGCCAGTCGACAGCTTGGCCACGCCCGCGTGCAGGTCCCACCAGACTTTGGCCAAGGCGTCCTGCTCGGCCTGCGGCAGGTCGGGGTTCTTCTGGGTGTCGGCGGCGGTCAGCACGATCACGGGCAGGTCGCCCCACGACCGCCGGCTCTTGACGACCTGAACCGTGCTGGGGCCGGCGAAGCTGGACAGTTCCGACAGCGCGGCCGTCTGGTAGGCGGCTGTCGACTGCGAGGCCAGTCGCGCGGCGTTGACCGAGGCCGGCAGCGACCGGCTGGGACCGTCGATACAGAACGGACGCTGGGGCAGGTCGGCGGTCATCTTGCCGGCGATCACCGCCTCGCCGCAGGCCTTCACGCCGGCCTCGAACTCGGTCTCGGCCTTGCCCGTCGCGGGCGAGACCTTGGCCAGCTCGCCATCCTGATATTCCGTGGCGGGATCGACCAGGACGAGGCCCGCCATGTCGCGGCGATGCTGGTCGACGAACAGACGCGCATCCATCGCGCCCAGCGAGTGAGCCACCAGCACATAGGGTCCGGGGATCTTGGCGGCCTTCAGCAGGGCGGAGAGGTCGTCGGTGAGCGCCTGGGTCGTGCGCGGCTGGGGACCGGCGTCGCTGAAGCCGTAGCCGGCGCGGTCGTAGCTGCACACCTGCGTGGTCGCCGACAGGGGCCCCTGGACCTTGCGCCACGAGGCGGTGTTGGCGGTCCAGCCCCCTTCCAGGATCACCGTCGGCGCGCCCTGGCCGGTGCAGTACAGGTTCATCCGTCGGCCGTTCTTAAGGGTCACCAGGGTCTGCGGCTTGGCGTAGGCCTCCAGGGCTGGATCGGGCGACGTCGGAGCGGACTGCCCCGCCAGACCGACCAGGAAAGCGGCGACGACCGCGCTGAAACCACTCATGAGAAAGCCCCCCGAAACCCAGACGTTTACATCTGTAGACGTTCGTCGCAGATCCGGGACGCGGTGTCCCGTTACTTCTGGGTCAGGAAGCGAAAGAGGCCTCAGGCCTCCAGTTTCATCAAGCTGCCCGGCGGCATGTCGCGGCGGATCTGCTTGTCCAGGTCCTCGGTCATCTGGTCGAGTTCCTTCAGCCCGTCCTCGGCGTCCTTGACCTCGTCGTAGCGTTCGAACTTGCCCGGCTGGGTCAGGATGCCCTTGGTCTTGGCCGTGGTCAGCTCGTCCTTGATGGCGTTGCTCAGGCTACGGACGTTCTTGATGAAGTCCATGTCGTTGCTGGCCTCCATCTTGGCTTCGTCTTCCAGGTCCTTGCGGGCCGAGGCCTGCTGGTCGGGGGTCAGCGAGGCGTCGGGGGCGGCGGCGAAGTCGGCCTTGAACATCTCGCCGGCCTCCTTGGCGGCTTTGCCATAGTCCTTGACCGCGCCCTGCAGCTCCTTGGCCACGGCCGCCAGCGCCTTGGCCATGCCCTTGGGATCGTTGGCGTAGATCTTCTTCAGCATCTTCATCTTCTCGATGACACGCTGCAGCTTCTCGCGGGCGCGGCCCTTGGCGTCGCCGATCTGGGTCTTGCGGTTGGTGCGCATGTCGCTCTTGAGGCGATCCAGCGCCTCGGCCTCGGGCGTCTTGGCCGCCACGGGCTCGTCCTTCGACGCCTCGGGAGCGGCCTGCGCGACCAGCCCCATCGTCTTGCCATAGGCGGCCAGGACCATCGGCCCCGCCTGCACCGCTGCGCTTATCATGGCTTTCAGCCCCACCCGGTCTTCTGACTTCTGTTGGGATCACCCTAGCGCGATGACGTTAAGCTAGGCCTTCTTCGCGAACTGGCCTGCGCGCCAGGCCATCCAGGTGACGGCCAGGCCCACAAGCGTGCAGACCACCAGGGCCGGGGCCGAGGCCTCGGGGCCGAACGGACCGCCGGTCAGCCACTCGGGCTGGCCCAGGCGCGCCGTGCTGCTGGCCATGGCCGGGCCGAAGTTCCCGCCCGACACCGCCGCGCCGAAGACATAGCCCTGCGTGAAGTTCCAGGCCGCGTGGACGCCGATCGACATCCACAGACGCCCGGTCAGCGCATAGAAGGCGCCCAGCATGATCCCGGCCTCCAGCGCGATGGCGACGGCGGCGAAGACGGTGGCGTTGGGATTGGCGATGTGGCCAAAGCCGAATAGCGCCGCCGAAACGGCGAAGGCGATCCACGGGCCGAACGCACGCCAGACCAGGCGCAGCAGCACGGCGCGGATCATCAACTCCTCGACCACGCCCGACTGCACGGCGTTGCCCAGCGCGATCCAGGCCGGCGCGGCGCCCAAGGCCTTGATGTCGTAGAGGCCGCCGAGGGCCATGATCCCCATCACCGCCGCGA
Organism: Pseudomonadota bacterium; assembly: GCA_023445955.1. GTDB lineage: Bacteria > Pseudomonadota > Alphaproteobacteria > Caulobacterales > Caulobacteraceae > Caulobacter. The sequence continues at coordinate 43 of JAEXJH010000664.1, read as the reverse complement.
ACATCGCCTGTCTCTTATACACTACTGACGCTGCCGACGACTA
>JAEXJH010000663.1 GCA_023445955.1 Pseudomonadota bacterium | reverse complement strand
CCGCCGCCCAGCGGCGCGGCCGGCGGCTTGCCGACGTCGCGCCAGGCGCCCTCCATGGCCGGAACCAGTGCGCCCGTCGCCGGATCGCCGTCATACAGCGCGGCCAGACGCGGCCGCTTCTGCTCGGGCACATAGAAGGCGGTGTCCTTCATCTTCAGCGGCGCGAAGATGTGCTCTTCCATGAACACCGGCAGGGTCTCGCCCGACAGCCGCTCGACGATCGCGCCCTGGATGTCGGCGGCGACGCTGTAGCGCCAGAGTTGGCCGGGCTCGGAGAACATCGGCAAGCCCGAGACCTTCTGGACCAGATCGTTCAGCGATCCCGATTGCAGCACGCCGGCGCGGTAATAGGCCTGGTCCGCCGGGCTGTTGGGATCGTCGGCGATGCCATAGGCGAAGCCCGCCGTATGGGTCATCAGCTCGCGCATGGTCGGCGGGCGCGTGATCGGCGCCAGGATCGGCTGGCCAGCCGCATCGACACCCGTCGCGATGCGCAGATTGGCGAACTCCGGCACGAACTTGCTGACCGGGTCGTCCAGCTTCCACAGACCCTGCTCGTACAGGATCATCATCGCCACACCCGTGACCGGCTTGGTCTCCGAGCGGATGCGGAAGATGGCGTTGAGCGGCATCGGCTGGCCGCCCAGAACGCGACGGCCGAAGGCCTTGGCGTGGACGACCCGACCATGGCGGGCCAGCAGGGTCACGCCGCCGGCGATCTGGCCGCGGTCGACCATGGCCTGCATGTGATCGTCGAGCTTCTTGAGGCGCTCGGCGTTGAAACCCGCCTCCTCTGGCTTGCCCTTGGGCAGGGCCAGCGCCGGAGTCGCGGCGACGGCCGCGCAGCCGAAGACGCCGGCCAGCAGGCTCAGCGCACGACGTCGCAGCCGTCCCGTCATCATTTCGGCTTGAACCGCTTGTTGGTCGCAAAGCCCTTGGGCGCCAGCTTGCCGGCCCCGGCGCGGCGACCGATCCATTCCTTCCACTCCGCCCAGTCGCGGCGGCGGCCGGCGGTGTCGATCCAGTAGGCCCCGGTCTCGGCGTTGAACGACAGGCCGTCGCGCAAGCCCCCCTCGCGGTAGGCCTGTAGCTTGACGCCCTTGCCGCGCGGCATTTCCGGCAGCTCCTCGATCGGGAAGATCAGGATCTTGGCGTTGTCGCCAATCACCGCGAACTGGTCGCCGACGGCCTCCAGGCAGAAGGCGGCGCCGGCGGCGTCGACGGTCAGGACCTGCTTGCCAGCCTTGCGGTTCGCCAGCGCTTCTTCCTCGGGCATCAGGAAGCCGTAACCCAGCTTCGAGGCCAGAATACGCTTGCGGCCGGCCTTGAACGGGAAGACGTCGATGATCTTCACCTTGTCGTCCAGCTCGATCATCATCCGGACCGGCTCGCCATGGCCCCGCGCGCTGGGAAGCTTGTCGCAGCCCAACGTGAAGAAACGACCATCGCTGGAGAAGATCAGCAGCTTGTCGGTGGTCTCGGCCGGGACCAGGAAGCCCAGCTTGTCGCCTTCCTTGAACTTCAGCTCGGACGGATCGTCGATCTTGCCCTTGGCGGCGCGGATCCAGCCACGTTCCGACAGGATGATCGTGATCGGCTCGCGGACGATCAGCGCCTCGATGGCGGCGTCGGCGTCGACGACCGGCGCGTCGGCGAAGATCGAGCGGCCGATCACGCCGGTCGCGCGACCGGCCTTGTCCAGCGGATGCTTGATCTTCAGCAGCGTGGCGCGGACCTCCGACAGGCCCTTGCCGACCAGCTTCCACTGCTTGGCGTCGCTGGCCAGCATGGCCAGGATGCCGTCACGCTCTTCCACCAGCTCGGCATGCTCGCGGCGGATCTCCATCTCCTCCAGCTTGGCCAGTTGGCGCAGGCGGGTGTTGAGGATGGCGTCGGCCTGGATGTCCGAGAGCCCGAAGGTCTCGATCAGCTTTTCCTTCGGCTTGTCCTCGTAGCGGACGATCCGAATGACCTCGTCGAGATTGAGGTAGGCGATCAGCAGGCCGTCCAGGATGTGCAGACGGGCTTCGATCTTGGCCAGGCGGTGACGGGCCCGGCGGGTCAGCACTTCGCGGCGGTGGGCCAGGAAGGCCATCAGGGCCTGCTTGATGCCCATGACGCCCGGCGTGCCGCGCGCATCCAGCACGTTGATATTGACCGGGAAGCGGCTCTCCAGCGCTGAGAGCTTGAACAGGCTCTCCATCAGCACTTCGGGCTCGACGTTCTTGGACTTCGGCTCCAGCACGAGGCGAATATCCTCGGCGCTCTCGTCGCGGACGTCGCCCAGCAGGGCGGCCTTCTTGCTGTCGATCAGGTCGGCCAGCTGCTCGACCAGGTCCGACTTCTTCACCTGGTACGGAATCTCGGTGACGACGATCTGGTAGGTGCCGCGACCGGTGTCTTCCTTCTCCCACTTGGCCCGCACGCGCACGCCGCCGCGGCCGGTCTCGTAGATGTCGAGCAGAGAAGCCCGCGGCTCGACGATGACGCCGCCGGTCGGGAAGTCCGGACCCGGCACCTTCTCCAGGATCTCTTCCGTCGTCGCGTCGGGATTGGCCAGCAGCAGCTGGCAGGCGTCGATCAGCTCGGCGGCGTTGTGCGGCGGGATCGAGGTGGCCATGCCGACCGCGATGCCCGACGAGCCGTTGGCCAGCAGGTTCGGGAAGCCTGACGGCAGCACCAGCGGCTCTTCGTCCTGGCCGTCATAGGTCGGCTTGAAGTCGACCGCGTCCTCGTCGATGCCGTCCAGCAGAAGCGTCGCCGCTTCCGTCATCTTGCATTCAGTGTAACGCATGGCCGCGGCGCTATCGCCGTCGATATTGCCGAAGTTCCCCTGCCCTTCGACCAGCGGGATGCGTTGGCTGAACTCCTGGGCCAGGCGGACCAGGGCGTCGTAGATCGACTGGTCGCCGTGCGGGTGGAAATTACCCATGACCTCGCCGACCACCTTGGCGCACTTGCGCGCGGCGGACTCGGGGTTCAGGCGCATGTTGCTCATCGCGTACAGGACGCGACGGTGCACGGGCTTGAGGCCATCGCGCACGTCGGGCAGCGCCCGCGAGCCGATGGTCGACAGCGCGTACGCCAGATAGCGCCGCGACAGGGCTTCCGTCAGCGGCTCGTCGAGGATGCGGTCGCCGTCGTCGGGACCGCCTGGGGGCAGGACAGGCTTGTTCATCGAGGGGATTCGTACTCCGAGCCGGGAGCCTAGCAGAAATCCCCTCGCTGATTCGAGCGGTTAGGCCTGAACGATCCCCGGTTTTCCGGCCTCCAGCGCCCATTTCGCCCGCGTCGACAGCTTGCCATCCTTGCGGGTGACCGCGTCCAGCACCTTGAACTCGGTGACGAAGGCCTTGGGCGTCACGTCGCAGATCGCATAGCCGCGCTGGCTGTTGTTGAACTTCAGCATCGAATTGCCGGCCTGGACCTTGGCCATGTCGGCGCGCTGGTCGACGCCGTCGCCGCCCGAGGTGATCGAGGTGATTACGAATTCCGAGCCGACCGGCGCACCCTCGTGTTTGGCGCCGTCGACGAAGAGATCACCGGCGTAGTTCTGGTGCTCGTCGCCCGTCAGGACGGCCACATTGGCGACCTTGGCGTCCTTGATCTTCTGCAGCAGACGGCCGCGCGGAATGCGGTAGCCGGCCCAGCTGTCCGGGTTGACCTGGACTCCCGGAGCCGCGTCGCGATCGAGATCCATCATCATCACCTGCTGGGCGATGACGTTCCAGGTCGACTTCGAGCCCTTGAGACCTTCCATCAGCCACTTTTCCTGGGCCGCGCCGACGACCTCGGCCTTGGGATCGCCGATCTCGGCGCACGAGGCCGCGTACTTGTCGTCGCAGGGCTGGTCGCTGCGGAACTGGCGGGTATCCAGCAGGTTGAGGTTCAGGAGCTGGCCATAGGCCGCGCGGCGATAGATCTGGATCGCCGTCCCGGCCGGGAAGCTCGAAGCCCGCAGCGGCATGGCCTCGTAATAGGCTTGGGCGGCCGCCTGGCGACGCAGGTTGAAGAGCTTCGGATCCGTGCCGTCCTGATCGGTGTCGCCGACCCAGTTATTGTCGGTCTCGTGGTCGTCCCAGACGGTGAACCAGGGCGCGGCGGCGTGGGCGGCCTGCAGGTCGGTGTCCATCTTGTACTGGGCGTAGCGGCGACGGTAGTCGTCGAGGCTGTAGATCTCGCTGCCGAAGTGCTGGCGGACGTTCTCGACCGGGCCGTTCGAACCGGTCGTGGTGCGGGCGCCGCGGCCTTCGTAGATGTAGTCGCCGTAGCAGAAGACGAAGTCGGGATTGTCTTCGGCCAGACGGCGATAGGCCGTGTAGTAGCCGTTCTCATAGTGCTGGCAGCCCGCGACGGCGAAGCGGACGCGATCCAGCGCCGCGCCCAGGGCCGGCGTGGTGCGGGCCCGGCCAGTGATGCTGCGCTCCTTGCCGGCGGTGAAGCGATACCAGTAGTCGCGGTTCGGCTGCAAGCCGCCGACCTCGACATGGACGGCGTGGCCCAGTTCCGGCGGAGCCACGGTCGTGCCCTTGGCGACGATGTTGCGCATGCCGGCCTGGTCGGAGACTTCCCAGTCGACGGCCACCGGAGCCATCGGCATGCCGTAGCCGATCTCGAACGGCTCGGGGGCCAGGCGGGTCCAGATCACGAAGCCGTCCGCCGCCGGATCGCCCGAGGCCACGCCCAGCTGGAACGGGTAGCTGCGGAAGACCGCCTGAGCCAGGGCCTTGCCGCTCTCCAGCGGGATCGCCAGCGCGGTGACGGCGGAGGCGCCGAAGACGTTTAGCAAGCGGCGGCGGCTGAGCGCGTAGCGGTCGAGAACGGACATGGCGGGACTCCGGGAAGGAAGCCTCGCCGATAGCCCCGCTATGTGACGGTTCTTAAAGCCTGCCCGCCTCGGTCAAGCGATCCAGCAGCCACATCCGCGGCGCGGGCAGCGGCCGGTTCAGCGGGCCGAAGACGAACTGCTCCAGGAAGTGGCCGGTGATGTCCAAGCCCGCCTTCACGTCGCCCTCGGCCAGGCCGCCCTGGGCCGAGAGCAGGAATGGCGGCAGCGGCAGCAGCTTGTCGTGATAGGGCTTGCCCGCCGCACGGCTGACGGCGCGGCCGGTGCGCGGGCTGACATAGACGAGGTCGTCGAAGCTGCCGGTGGCGGCGCATTTCGATAGGTCCAGGCCAAAGCCCAGTTCCTGCAGCAGCCCCGCCTCGTAGCGGACATAGACGGCCGGCCAGATCTCGGGGATCTCCAGCACACGGATCAGGGCTTCCAGGGCGTGGAAAGCGCCGGGATGGGCCTCGCGTTCCGGCAGGGCCGAGGCGGCGACCGAGGCGGCGGACGACAGGCCGGCCAAGGCCAGGCGGTCGTCGAACAGGCTCGAAGGCCCCTCGCCCATCGGCTCCAGGGTCGCCGAGCCCAGTTGGCCCTCGACCCGGGCGCGGTAGCGGGCGATGACCCGCGCGCCCGGCTGCAGGAACGGCTTCATCCGTCGCGAGGCCGCGCCGGCGACGTGGGCGGCGACCTTGCCGCGGGTCTCGGTCAGCAGCTCGACGATCGCTCCCGTCTCGCCGTGCGAGCGGGCCGAGAGGACAAAGGCTTCGTCCTCCCACTCGGTGGTCACGAAGGCGTTCCCCAGGCCACGACCTTCTCGAGCACCGGCTTCCAGTCGGCCTCGACGGGCAGGCCGATGACGTCGCGCAGGGTCGCTTCCAGCTCGTCGACCGAAAGGTCGCGCTGCTCGACCACGGCGCCGGTGACGTCGCGATGGGTGAAGCGGTTGTTCTTCAGGGCGTAGCGCGCGGCCGGCGTCGTGCGGCCCACCGTCATGCTGAAGGTGAAGTGCGAGCTGGGATGGGTGTAGGTGAAGAAGTTGGCCTGCTCGTAGTCCACCGCCGCCCAGGCGCCCTTCGACACCTGGTACAGCGTCGCCCACTTGCCCGAGAGATCGGCCTGGACCTGACGCTCGGCCACGCCGTCCGTCTGGGTGTCGAGGATGCGAAACTTGCCGTGCGGCGTGTCCTGGACCTCGTCGGAGAACAGCCGCAGCGGACCGGTCAGCACGCAACCGCCAAAGCCAGCGTCGGCCAGCCAGGTCTCACCCTCGATCTGAACGCCCAGCACTTGATGCGAGCGCGGACGCGGCGGCGCGCCCTCCGGCGCCATCCACAGCACCCGGGCCATCAGGCCCTCGACCTGGAAGCCCAGGGCCGTCAGCACGCGCTTGAGCAGGCCGTTCTGCTCGTAGCAGTAGCCGCCCCGCCCGGCGCCGATCAGCTTGGCGTCGACCTCGGCCGGGACGATGCTGATGCCCCGCCCCAGCAAGACGTCGAGGTTCTCGAACGGGATGGCGTCGGGATGGCGCAGCGTGATGGCGCGCAGAACGTCCAGCGTCGGCTCGCGCGGGCCGTCATAGCCGATC
>JAEXJH010000662.1 GCA_023445955.1 Pseudomonadota bacterium | reverse complement strand
GTCGCGGCCTGGTCGGCGTGTTCGACTTCGGCCAGATCGACGGGCCGCTGACCGTGAAGGTGGCGCTGTCGTCGACCAGCGAGGACGGGGCCATCGCCAACCTCGTCAGCGACGAGCCGGGATTCGACTTCGACGCCCAGCGCGCCCGCGCCAAGACCGCCTGGGAGAAGGCGCTGGGGGCCGTGGACATCGAGGCTCCTGCCCCGATGAAGAAGACGCTCTACACGGCGCTCTACCACACCCTGCTGGCCCCCAGCGTCTATGCCGACGCCGACGGTCGCTATCGCGGTCCCGACGATCAGGTGCACGAGGGCAAGCTGGACGGCCGCCCGTTCACCTTCCACTCGACCTTCTCGCTGTGGGACACCTTCCGGGCCGAGCACCCGCTGCTGACCCTGATCCAGCCGGCCGACTACACCAACGACGTGGTCAACTCGCTGATCGCCTCGCAGAAGGAGAGCCCGTACGGGATCCTGCCGGTCTGGCAGTTCCACGGCCAGGAGACCTGGACGATGATCGGCTACCACGCCGTGCCGGTCATCGCCGACGCCTGGATGAAGGGCATCCGCGGCTATGACGGCAAGGCGGCCCTGGACGCCATGGTCAAGAGCGCGACCTACGCTCCGTACGGCGGCCTCGGCGACTACATGAAGCTGGGCTACGCGCCGATCGACAAGGAGCCGGAAGCCGCCTCCAAGACCGTCGAATACGCCTATGACGACTGGACCATCGCCCAGATGGCCAAGGACATGGGCCAGGCCGACGTGGCCAAGACCTTCGAGAAGCGGGCGTCCTACTGGCGCAACAGCTTCGATGTGAAGACCGGCTTCCTGCGCGCCCGCAAGAGCGACGGGACCTATCGCGAGCCCTTCAACCCGACCGCCATCAACTACGGCTCGGACTACACGGAGGGCAACGCCTGGCAATATTCGTGGTTCGCGCCGCAGGACCTGGGCGGGATCGTCAAGACGCTGGGCGGCGACGCCGCGACGGTCAAGAAGCTGGACGCCATGTTCGACTTCGACAATTCGAAGATCGACTACAGCCACGCCGAGGACATCGCCGGCCTGATCGGCCAGTACATCCACGGCAACGAGCCCAGCCACCACGTGGCCTATATGTACAACTACGCCGGCGCCCCGTGGCGGACCCAGGCGCGCCTCGCCCAGATCATCAAGACCCAGTACAAGCCCACGCCCGAGGGCCTGTCGGGCAATGACGACCTGGGCCAGATGTCGGCCTGGCTGATGTTTACGTCGCTGGGCTTCTACCCGGTGACCCCGGCCTCGAACGAATACGCCATCGGCCGGCCGTTCGTGGACAAGGCGGCGCTGAACCTGCCGAACGGCAAGCGCTTCACCGTGCGCGCCGAGGGCATGGCCGACGACAAGGTCTATGTCTCGAAGGTGACCCTGAACGGCAAGCCGCTGACCCGGGCGTACCTCAAGCACGACGAGATCGTGGCGGGTGGGGAGCTGGTCTTCACCATGAGCGCCACGCCGAACAAGACCTGGGCGACGAAGGTGGGCGATCGCCCGACGTCGCTGACGGGATATAGATAGGCGAGCGGTCCCTTAGCGCCTGCCTATTCCGCCCGTCAGCCGCTAGCGATGGAAGAACCGTGGATCGTCCTTCGGGCCGACAAGAAAGACGCCATCTGGCCCACCAGCGATACCGGGGCGCTGCCTGATGCCTGCGATATCGGCCTGCCTAGCTTCAAGCGTAGATAAGAATTGCTCGCCAGTACCAGGGTTTTTGATCCTGAGAGACTGGAGCGTTTCATAAATCTTCCGATCGAGAGCGATGGACCATTCACCGGTCACTCGAAACTGAACAAAATCCGCACCGCTGACTGTCGGTTCTGGGGATGCGTTGCGATCTAGAAACAGGCTGTAGGCTCTGCGGATTGACCAAACTAGATCGATGTCCAATTCGAGCGCTCCGGGGGGCGGCGGAGGGTCTTCGATCCAGCCGAGCATTCCGGCTTTGGTAAGTGTCCATATGCAAGCAGTCCAAGTTGTCGGCGTGCGATTGTGAACCCTGGCGATCCGGCAAGCTTGGCCTAGAGCCTCCGCAACGAGTTTGTTGCCAGGGTAGACACTTGCTTGCTTGGCGCTGCGCCCCTTTGACTCAAATATGTGGCGTTCACGTCCCGGGCCAATTCCGAGGAAATCTGGGCGGCTGCGAGGAGCAAGCTGCAAAGGACCTAATTTCCCAGGAACTCCCGCCGCCAGGGGCTTGTACTCTCTAGTTCTGTCCGAAACGTGCAATAGAAAACGGACCCCTAGATGCGACTGCGCGCACCAATAGGTCATGCCCTGGCCGAGCAAAAACGATGTACTTACTTTCTCAGAGGGCTCTAAGCGCTCAAAATATGCTGTAGAGCTAAGGTCTGGGCGAAGGTTCCCATAGGCCAATGAAAACAGCATCATTGAGCGCCAGGAGCCGACGATCGCCTGCGATTTCGAGAAATTCTGATACCCTACGATCAGAAGCGCTCGGGTGACGTCTGCCCAACTGGCTGTCAGGGGGACGGAGCCTTGCAGGTTTGGGTAGCTGGCTGCAGGGAAGCCTTTAAAATAAAGGGGTTCTGAGTACTTCTTTGGCATGCCCTATCTATGGGCGAGATTCTATCACTTTAATCAACCTAAAAGTGTTTCTTCAATCTGGCTTTGGCCCTAGTAAGGCAGCTGCGCCGGCGGCGGTTGGGCCGGCCCGGGGCCGGCCGACGGCGCCATCATCTCCGCCGCCTTGGCCGCCGCATCCAATTCCGAGGCCGCGCGGGCGAATTCCGCCGACAGGGTCTCGTAGTAGCCGTTGCGGGGATCCGGCTCGGTCTGCGGCGCGGGATCGGGCAGCAGCCAGGCGAAGTCGCGGACCGCCAGGGTCTGGTGGGCGGTCATCATGAAGCGGCGCCAGATGCTGGCCGGGATGTCGCCGCCGACCACCTTGTTCATCGGCTTCTCGTCGTCGTTGCCGACCCAGACGCCGGTGACGTAGTCGGGCGTGAAGCCGACGAACCAGGCGTCGCGCCAGTTCTGGCTGGTGCCCGTCTTGCCGGCCGCCGGACGGCCGAAGGCGGCGCGCTTGGCGGTGCCGTCGGTGACGACCTTCTTCATCATCTTGACCATGATGCTGGCGTGGCCGACGTCGTAGACGCGGCGCTCGGCCTGCGGCGGCTGGTGCGCGAAGATCGGCTGGCCGTCCTGGGTGCTGATCGTCTCGATCACGTACGGCTCGATGCGGATGCCGCCCTGCTGGAAGACCTGGAAGCCCGAGGTCATCTGCAGCAGGCTGACGCCGTACGAGCCCAGCGCCACCGACAGGTCGGGCACGGGCGGCAGCGAGGTGATGCCAAAGCGGCGCACCAGATCGCCGATCGCCGCGCCACCGGCCTCCTGGCCCAGCTTCACGGCGATGGTGTTGGTCGAGGTGACCAGGGCCTTCTCGACGGTCATCGGACCGCGATAGCCGCCGCTGTAGTTCTCCGGGCTCCACTCGCCGAATTTCACCGGCTCATCGACGCGGATGTCGGTGGGCAGCACGCCCTTCTCGACGGCGGCGGCGTAGACGAACGGCTTGAAGGTCGAGCCCGGCTGGCGGCGGGCTTGGACGGCGCGGTTGAACGGGCTCTCGGCGTAGTCGGTGCCGCCGACCATGGCCCGGATCGCGCCCTCGGTGGACAGCGACAGCAGGGCGGCCTGGTGGGCGCCCGAGCGGGTGGTCTCGGTGGCCATGGTCTGGCGCACGACCTCGGCGCCCTCGCGCTGCAGCAGCGGGTCGATGGTCAGGCGCACCACGAGGTCAGGCGCGTTCTGGCCGGCGATCTTCACGGCCTCGGTGGTGGCGTAGTCCAGCACCCAGCCGTAATCGCCCTCGTCCTGCAGGGCCATCGGCGACAGGCGCGGGGTGTCGTCCAGCGCGCGGCTTTCCTGCTCGGCGGTGATCCAGCCCTCCTTGCGCATATTGGCCAGGATCAGGCGCGAGCGGGCCAGCGCCCGCTCCATGTCGTTGGTCAAAGCCAGGCGCGAGGGCGCCTTGGGCAGGCTGGCTAGCAGGGCCGCTTCCGACAGGGTCAGCTGGCTGGCGGGCTTGCCGAAATAGGTCTGGGACGCGCCGTCGACGCCGTAGGTGCCGGCCCCGAAATAGATGCGGTTCAGATAGAGCTCGAGGATCTCGTCCTTGGTCAGGACCTGCTCCAGCTTATAGGCCAGCAGCATCTCCTGCAGCTTGCGCTTGACCACCCGATCCGGCGTCAGGAACAGGCCCTTGGCCAGCTGCTGGGTCAGGGTGGAAGCGCCCTGGCGGGTGCGGCCGGCGCGCCAGTTGGTCCAGGCCGCGCGGCCGATGCCTTGGAGGTCGATGGCCCCGTGCTGGTAGAAGCGCCGATCCTCGGCCGCCATGAAGGCCTGGGGCACATAGTTGGGCACCGCGCCCAAGGTGATGCGCTGGCCATAGCGCGGGCCGCGCGTGGCGATCACCTGGCCGTTGCGATCCTCGAAGCGGATGCCGGGCGCGCGGTTGACCGCGAACAGCGCCGCGCGCGAGGGCAGGGGCGGCGCATCCTTGAGGTATTTGAACCAGACATAGGCCGCGCCGCCGCCGGCCGCGAGCACGCCGATCAGGAACGAGACCAGCAGCACGCCCCAGATCCAGCCCCACTTGCGGGCCTTCTTCTTGGCCGCGCGATGCTTGAGGTCGGCGCGGAAGGGCTCTTCCGGCGGCGGAGGGGGCGGTGGCGGCGGCTGATAGGACGGCGGGGCGCTGGGCGATAGCCGGAAGGGATCCGGCTGCGGCGCCGGCTGCGCCCACGGGTCGTGGGGCGGCTCAGGCGGCGCGCCGACGGCAGGCTCCGGCGTACGCCCCGTGGGCTTCCGCGACGGATCCTTGTCGTCGAACTTATAAGGCGGAAGCGTCCAGTCGTTCACGGTGTCAGATCAGGCTCTGTTTGGTCGCCGGGTAAATCGGGTTTAGGACGACGCCATGACGCCACGCAAACCTTTCTGGGAGACGAAGACGCTCTCCGAGATGACCGTCCCCGAGTGGGAGAGCCTATGCGATGGGTGCGGCCTTTGCTGCCTCGTTCGCTTCGAAGACGAAGATACCGGCGAAATCATCCCCACGCGGGTGCATTGCCAGCTGTTCGACGAGCATCTCTGCCGCTGCAAGGACTATCCGAACCGCAAGAAGACGGTGCCGGACTGCATCAAATTGACGCCCTACAATATCGAGGATCTGCAGTGGATGCCGCCCTCGTGTGGCTATCGCCGCATCCACGAGGGCAAGGACCTGCCGCGCTGGCACCCGCTGATCACCGGCGATCCGGACAGCACCCACAAGGCGGGCGTCTCGGTGCGCGACCAGACCGTGTCGGAGCTGAGCTTCGAGGACGCCGAGGACGCGCTGGACTTCGTGGCGACCGACCTGATGCGCGATCGCGGGGATGATCCGTACGATCCGGACGAGGGATGAGCGACTTCCGACGGCGACTTGCGTGCGAGGTCGATGAGGCCGCCGACGCCGGCTTCGTGCTGATGAGCGTGTCGGTGTTCGACCATCGCCTGACCGAGGCCGAGCTCGTCGATCAGGAGAAGGTGCCCTTCCTGTTTCACCGCGAGGCGCGGGAAAAGGGGATGGAGGCCCAGTTCCTCGACATCGAACGTCGGTTCGTCGCCCTGTTGGACCGGCTGGCGGCGGGCGGCGTCGCCTTGATCCATCGGCCCGCGCGCATCCACCCGCTGCGAGCGCAAAGCGCGCGCTATAGGTCGCTGGTCCGGCGAGCCCTGCGCGAGAAGCACACCAACGACCTCTACTTCCCCGGTTTCGAAGCGTGCTGGATCTTCGGCCGGGACATGACCCACTGGGTCATCCTGCCGGACGCCAGTCGCGTGGAACAGATCAAGGGACTGGTGCGGGACGCCGGACTGCATGTCCTTCGCGTCGAAGGC
>JAEXJH010000661.1 GCA_023445955.1 Pseudomonadota bacterium | reverse complement strand
GGTCCGGGGTTTTCGACGAAGCGATCGAAGGCGGCCGCAGCGGTCTCGGCATGATCGACGTGGCAGATCGACTGGGTGAAGCCGCCGTGCGGGCCAAGGCCGGGGATTTCGTCGAAGGCCAGCTCCGGCCCCGTGGCGATCACCAGATAGTCGTAGTCCAGCAGCACCCCGTCGGTCAGTTCGAGCTGGTTGCGCTCCGGCATGACCTTGGCCGCGCCGACGCCCCGAAAGGCGATGCCCTTCTTCTTGAACACGGGCGGCAGCTTGACCTCGATGGCCTCGCGCTTGCGCCAATGGACGGCGACCCAGGGGTTTGATGGCACGAAGTGGAAGGTGTCACCCTGCGCGACCACCTCGACCTCGGCCCTCTCGCCGACGGCCTGCTTGATCTCGAAGGCGGCGATCGCGCCGCCTAGTCCTGCGCCCAGAATGACGATGCGTGGCTTGGCCATGAGTTCGTTTCTCCCTGAGCCGTCGGCTTGGAGCGGCAAGGTCCGCTCGATCCCTTGGCCCGGCGTTGATTCAGATCACTTCGGACGCCGATGACCGGCCCTAGGGTGATCGTGACGATGCTTGACTGAATATTTGAATAGACGCATATACGCAACTATGAATTTCGAGCCTCACGCCCTGAAGGCCTCCGCGGACGACGCCTGCGCCCTGCTCAAGGCGCTAGCCAATCCGCATCGGCTGATGATCGTCTGCGCGCTAATCGACGGCGAGCAGTCAGTGGGCGCGCTCGCCCATCTGCTGGGTGTTCGCGAGACCTTGGCCTCGCAACATCTGGGCCTGCTGCGCCGCGACGGCGTGGTGGCCGCCCGGCGTGATGGCCAGACCATCTATTACGACCTTCGCAGCGGTCAGGCCCGCGCCCTGGTCGAGACCCTGTCGCGTCTGTTCTGCGCGGTCCCCGAAACCGCCGCCCCCTTCAAGGAGACCCATTGATGTTCGGATCGCCCAAAACCAAGGACCTCACCGCCCAGCAGGTGAAGGCCGCCCTCGACGCCCAGGAAATCCTGCTGATCGACGTGCGCGAACCGGCCGAGTTCGCCGTCGAGAAGATCGCAGGTGCGCTCAACGTCCCCCTGTCGATCTTCAATCCGGACGCGCTGCCCAACGCGGCGGGCAAGACGATCGTCTTGCAGTGCGCGGGCGGCAAACGCTCGGCCATGGCCGTCGATAAGTGCCGCAAGGCCAATCAGGCCGTCGAGACGCATCTGGCCGGCGGACTCGCGGCCTGGAAAGCCGCCGGACTGCCGACGGTCACCGGCTGACCCTCAAGCATAAATCCACTCCCGGGAGGGCGAACCATGGCGTCACGGCCGTATCTGATCAGCGCTTTCGGCGCGGCTTTGTTGCTGGGCGCCTGTGGGGAGGCCACGCCGCCTGCCCCGGCGCAGCAAACCGCACCGTCGGCGGGACGCTTGATCGTCGAGGCGCAGACCGTCGCCGACTTGAAACCGGTCCCGGCGACACTGACAACCCGCGATATGGCCGAGGCCCGCGCGCGGATTTCGGGCTTGCTGGTCAGCCTCGCGGTCAAGGAAGGCGACATGGTCCGTCAGGGCCAAGTCATTGGTCGCGTGAAGGACGACCGCCTCGCGATGCAGACCGGGGCCTTCGACGCGCAGGTCTCCGCTGCGGCGGCTGAGGCGGCCCGCGCCAATGCCGATTTGGGCCGCACCCGCGATCTCTTCTCGCATGGGGTCTATGCCCAGGCCCGACTTGACCAGGTCGAGGCCCAGGCCAAGGCCGCAGGCGCCAACCTGACGGCGGCCCGCGCCCAGCGCGGGGCCAGCGCTGAACTGGGCGCCCAGGGCGCGATCCTGGCGCCGGCCTCGGGCCGCGTGCTGGTCTCCGACGTCCCGGTGGGTTCGGTGGTCATGGCCGGCCAGTCGGTCGCCAAGATCACCGCCGGCCCGCTCGTCGTGCGCATTGAACTCCCGGAAGGCCGGGCCCAGACCCTGAAGGTCGGCGATTTTGTTGATCTCGCCCCGCAGGACCTTCGCGGCGTCGCCGCGCGCGGGGCCATCAGCCAAATCTATCCGTCGATCAGCGGCGGCCAGGTCACCGCCGACGTCACCGCCCCCAACCTGCCCGGCGACCTGATCGGCCAGCGCGTGCGCGCGGCCATCAAGATCGGCGAGCGCCAGGCGATCGTCATTCCCCGACGCTATGTCGCCACCCGGTTCGGCGTCGACTATGCGCGACTGGTCGGAGCCAACGGCGTGATCTCGGAATCGCCCATCCAGACCCGCGCCGGCGCTTCGGCCGATACGGTCGAGGTCCTGTCGGGCCTGCGCCTCGGCGACGTCCTGACCCCGGCGGAGGCCGCCCGATGAACCTGGGCCTTTCGGGACGCCTGACCAAGGCGTCGATCAAGTCGCCGTTGACGCCGCTGATCCTGCTGGCGGCGATCGCCGTGGGTCTGTTGGCCCTGGTCTCGATCCCCCGCGAGGAGGAGCCGCAGATCAGCGTGCCCATGGTCGACATCATGGTCGCCGCGCCCGGCCTGCGCGCGCCCGACGCCATCGAACTGGCCGGCAAGCCGCTGGAGACCATCGTCAAGAGCGTGGCCGACGTCGAGCACGTCTACACCTTCGCCGACGACAACCAGGTGATGGTCACCGCCCGCTTCAAGGTCGGCGTCGATCCGGACTCGGCGGCGGTGCGCATCCACGAAAAGGTCCGCGCCAACTATGACCGCATTCCAGCCGGCATCGCCGAGCCCCTGATCCAGACGCGCGGCATCAATGACGTGCCCAGCCTGGTGCTGACCCTATCGCCCAAGCCCGGCGCCGCCGGCCAATGGACCGATCAGGCGCTTTACGAGCTGGCCGGCAAGCTGCGGACCGAGGTCGCCAAGGTCGACGATGTCGGCCTGACCTTCATCGTCGGAGGACGGCCCGAGGAAATCCGCATCGCGCCCGACCCGGCCCGCCTGGCCCAACATGGCGTGTCGCTCGCGGCCCTGATGGACACGGTGCGCCAGGCCACCCGCGCCTTTCCCGCCGGCCAGATTCGCGGCGGCGGCCAGGCCATCGACGTCACGGCCGGCCGCAGCCTGACCAGCAGCACGGACATCGGTCTGCTGGCCCTGCCTTCGGCCAGCGGCCAGGCGGTCTATGTCCGCGATGTCGCCGACGTGACCCAGGGTCCGCGCGAGGACCAGGCCCGCGCCTGGCGCTATGCCCGCGTCGACGGCGCCTGGAGCCAGGCGCCCGCCGTCAGCCTGGCCATCGCCAAGCGCAAGGGCG
Organism: Pseudomonadota bacterium; assembly: GCA_023445955.1. GTDB lineage: Bacteria > Pseudomonadota > Alphaproteobacteria > Caulobacterales > Caulobacteraceae > Caulobacter. The sequence continues at coordinate 5,147 of JAEXJH010000661.1, read as the reverse complement.
CCAACGCGGTCGTGGTCTCGCAGGCCGTGCTGGCTCGGGTCGAGGCCCTGAAGGGCTCGCTGCTGCCCAACAGCCTGGACGTCGCCGTGACCCGCGACTATGGCGCGACCGCCAACGAGAAGGCCAATGAACTGCTGTTCCACCTGGGCCTGGCCACCCTGTCGATCGTGGTGTTGATCGGCCTGGCCATCGGCTGGCGCGAGGCGGCGGTGACCGCCGTGGTCATCCCAACCACCATCCTGCTGACCCTCTTCGCCTCCAACCTGATGGGCTACACGATCAATCGGGTCAGCCTGTTCGCCCTGATCTTTTCGATCGGCATCCTGGTCGACGACGCCATCGTCATGATCGAGAACATCGCCCGCCATTGGGCCATGAGCGATGGCCGAAGCCGGATCGACGCCGCGGTCGACGCCGTGGCCGAGGTCGGCAATCCGACCGTGGTCGCCACCCTGACCGTCGTCTCGGCCCTCCTGCCGATGCTGTTCGTCTCGGGCCTGATGGGGCCCTACATGGCGCCGATCCCGGTCAACGCCTCGGCGGCCATGGTGTTCTCGTTCTTCGTCGCCGTGGTCATCGCGCCGTGGCTGATGGTCCGCTTCGCCCGCAAGACGCTGGACTCCAGTGGCCACGGTCATGACGGCGAAGGCAAGCTGGGCGCGCTCTATCGCCAGGTCGCCAGTCGGGTCATCGCCACCCGCAAGAGCGCCTGGACCTTCCTGATCGGCGTCGGCCTGGCCACCCTGCTGGCCTGCGCGATGTTCGCCGCCAAGACGGTGACCGTGAAGCTGCTGCCGTTCGACAACAAGTCCGAGCTGCAAGTGGTGCTGGACATGCCGGAGGGAGCCTCGCTGGAGGCCACGGCCCGCGCCCTGTCCGACGCGGCGGTCGTCACCCGCACCCTGCCCGAGGTCACGGCGATCGACGCCTATGCGGGAACCGCCTCGCCGTTCAATTTCAACGGCCTGGTGCGCCACTACTACCAGCGCAATCGCCCCGACCAGGGTGATCTGTCGGTGGCCCTGGCCGAAAAGGGCGAGCGCAAGCGTTCCAGCCACATCGTGGCGCTGGACCTGCGCGAACGCCTGGCCAAGGTCGCCCTGCCCGCCGGCGCGTCGATCAAGGTGGTGGAGGCCCCGCCCGGACCGCCGGTGATGGCGACCCTGCTGGCCGAAATCTACGGCCCCGACGCCAAGACCCGACGCGCCGTGGCCGAGCGGGTCAAGGCAACCTTCAAGTCCGTGCCCTATATCGTCGACATCGACGACAGCTACGGTCAGGCTCGCCCCGGCCTGCGCCTAGTCCCTGATCGTGACCGCCTGGAGGCCCTGAAGGTCAACGACCGCGAGGTTCTCGACTCGATCGGCGCCGCCCTCGGCGGTCAGGTGGTCGGCTACGCCCATCGCGGCGAAGGGCGCGATCCGCTGGAGATCTCGGTGCGCCTGCCGCAATCGGCGCGCAGCTGGGGCGAAGGCCTGGCCGCCCTGCCCGTGGCCCAGAGTCAGGCCGGGCGACTGGTGGAACTGGGCGAGGTGGTCACCGCCACCCAGGAAGCCGGCTCGACCCACATCTTCCGCCGAGACGGGCGCGACGTCGACATGATCATGGCCGAACTGGCCGGCGCCTATGAGGCCCCGATCTACGGCATGATGGCGGTCGACAAGGCGATCAAGGCCGCCGATTGGGGCAATCTGCCAAAGCCCGACATCCGCATGAACGGCCAGCCCACCGACGAAAGCAAGCCGACCGTGCTGTGGGATGGCGAATGGGAGATCACCTGGGTGACCTTCCGCGACATGGGCGCGGCCTTCGGGGTGGCCATCCTGGGCATCTATGTGCTGGTCGTCGCCCAGTTCAAAAGCTTCCGCCTGCCGCTGGTGATCCTGACGCCGATCCCCCTGACCCTGGTCGGCATCGTCATCGGCCACATCCTGTTCAAGGCGCCGTTCACCGCCACCTCGATGATCGGCTTCATCGCCCTGGCGGGGATCATCGTGCGCAACTCGATCCTGCTGGTCGACTTCATCCGCCACAGCCAGACCAGCGGTCGGCCGCTGCGCGAGGTGCTGCTGGAGGCCGGGGCAATCCGCTTCAAGCCGATCGTCCTGACCGCCCTGGCGGCGATGATCGGCGCGGCGGTGATCCTGTTCGACCCGATCTTCCAGGGCCTGGCGATCTCGCTGCTGTTTGGCCTGGCCTCATCGACCGTGCTGACCGTGCTGGTCATTCCCGCCATCTACGTCGTCCTGCGCGATGACACCGCGGCGCCTCACAAGGCCTGAGGCTCCCGCCTTGAACCTCCATGCATACCTTCTACATTAGGCATATGATCCGTTCTGCAACGCTTTCCCCGATCGACGACGCCCAGGACCTCGCCGCCAGCGCCCACGCCGCCGCACGTCTTCTGAAGCTTCTGGCCAGCGAGCAACGCCTGCTGATCCTCTGCCGGCTGATCGACGGCGAGGCCTCGGTGGGCGACCTGGCGGTCCATGTCGGAATGGCCCAGTCGGCGACCTCGCAGCATCTGGCCAAGATGCGCGCCGAGGGGCTGGTCGCCACGCGGCGCGAGGCCCAGACCATCTTCTACCGCCTGGCCGACCCCGCCGCCGTGCGCGTACTCGAGACGCTGTGCGACGTCTATCGCGATGCCGGAGCGCGCTGATCCTCGGTCACGGCGTCAAGCCGTCGTGGCCTTGAAGGCCACATAGGCGGCTACCAGCAGGACCAGGGCGGCGAATAGTCTCCGCGCCAGCAACGCGCGCCCGGCCAAAAGACCCGCGCCGCGCACGCCCAGAGCGCCCCCGCCCAGACCGCCCAGGACAAAGAGCCCCGCGACGGGCCAATTGATCAGACCGGAGGCGGCGTAGTTCAGCGAGGTCGCCGCGCCAAACAGCGACACCGAAAGAAGCGACGAGGCCGTGGCGCTGGCCAGGGTCATGCCCGTGGCCGCCATCAGTCCCGGCACGATCAGGAACCCGCCGCCGATCCCGAAGAAGCCGGCGGCCAGCCCCGTCAGCACGCCCAGCGGCGCCAGCTTCAGCATCAGGGCCGGCGAGATGTGCACAAGGGGATCGCCCTGCGACTTGGGGCGGCGCATCATCGATAGAGCGATCGCCGCCATCGCGACGGCGAACCACAGCAACAGGCGCTGTCCATCGACCGCCTTGGCCAAGGTCGAACCCAGGAAGGAGCCGACCAGTCCGGCTCCGGCGAACACACTCGCGCACGGCCACTTGACCCGCCCTCCCCGGCCATGGCCCACCAGATTGAGCCCCGCATTGACCGCGACCGCCGCGGCCGAGGTGCCGATAGCCACGTGGGGGTCGCGGACGCCGACGACATATAGCAACAAGGGCGTGGCCAGCACCGAACCGCCGCCGCCGAACAGCCCCAGCAACGCGCCGACGACGGCGCCGCTCATCAGGGCCGAAACGATCATGAACCAGGACATGCGAGCCAACCCGAGGGGACTTGTATATTCATATATTCGCATATAAATATTTTGTCGATACCGCAACCCGAGAGTTTGTGATGCGCGAGCCGACCTCCCCGCCAGACGCCGCCGCGATCGAGGCGATGTCGATCATCGAACGGGCGCTGGCCGCGCCCGCCTCAAGGCCGCAGGTGCAAGCCTTCTTCGACGAGGCGACCTTCACTGTGAGCTATGTCGTGCGTGACCCCGCCTCATCGGCCTGCGCCATCATCGATAGCGTTCTGGACTACGACCCCGCGTCGGGCCGGACAGCAAATCGCTCCGCCGACGCCGTGATCGCTTATATCCAGGCCTTGAACCTCGGGGTCGCGTGGCAGCTAGAGACCCACGCCCACGCCGACCACCTGTCCGCCGCGCCCTATCTGCAGAGCGCTCTGGGCGGCCGCCTGGCGATCGGCGAGCACATTGTCGATGTGCAAAAGACGTTCGGGACGCTGTTCAACGTCGGATCCGACTTCGACCGTGACGGCCAGCAGTTCGACCACCTGTTCCAGGACGGCGAGGCGTTTTCCATCGGCGGCTTGCAAGCCATCGCCTTGCATGTGCCCGGTCATACGCCCGCCTGCATGGCCTATGTCATCGGCGATGCGATCTTCGTCGGCGACACCCTGTTCATGCCCGACTATGGCACCGCACGCTGCGATTTTCCGGGCGGCGACGCGGCGACGCTCTTCCGTTCCATCCGTCGCCTACTGGACCTGCCTGATGAGACCCGCGTGTTCCTGTGCCACGACTACAAGGCTTCGGGACGAGACCACTTCGCCTGGGAGACCACGATCGGCGTTCAGAGGCGCGACAACGTCCATGTCCACGACGGCGTGAGCCAGGCTGAGTTCGTGGCCCTGCGGGAGGCGCGAGATCGAACCCTGGACATGCCCCGGCTGATCCTTCCGTCCGTGCAAGTCAATATGCGCGCGGGCCATCTGCCCGACCCCGAGGACAACGGGGTGCGCTATCTGAAGATTCCCCTCAACGCCCTCTGATTGGAAGCCGCAAAGTCGCTCATCTCGTCACGCACTGGCCAGACAGCAACACCACTCGCGAGGCCCTCCTTGGCCCCTGTTACACACCGACCACCCGCGCCTTCACCGCAGACTGCAGCTAGGCCAATTCCCAAACTAATCATCTCGGGCTTTTCTACGAAAACCCGATTCCAGGGTGATGACGTTTCGCAGATCAACATGGAACGACCGACCTTCAGTGGCCGAATGCCGGCTTCGATCACCGACCAAGGCGACAAGCCAGAGCGCCTGGCCTATCGCGTTCGAGAGGCTGCGGAGGTGTTGGCGATAAGCCGTAGCCATTTCTATGAGCTAGTCGCCGCCGGACGTATTCGCGTCTTGAAGGACGGGGTCCGCACACTGGTTCGCCGAAGCGAGCTGGATGCCTATCTGGACTGGCTGGAGCAGGCCGCCGATGCGCCTAACCGGCGGGCGCGGCGGCGCTAGCCCAGTCGTTCATGAGGGCGTGACGCTTGGCGAACATATCGCCGCGCCGGTAGGCGGCTTCGACCTTGTTGGCGACCTTGTGCGCCAGGGCCATCTCGATCATTTCGCCGGGATAGTTGGTGGTCTCGGCCGCCCAGTCGCTGAAGGTGCTGCGGAAGCCATGGGTCGTCAGATCGCTGCGCTTTAGGCTTTTGAGGACCTTGAGC
>JAEXJH010000660.1 GCA_023445955.1 Pseudomonadota bacterium | reverse complement strand
GCCTCGCGGTGGGCGGCGGCCTCGGCGGCGATGCGGTTCTTCTCCAGGGCCCCGTCGCGGAACTGGTGGACGGCGTCGGCCATCAGGCCGATGTCGTCCTGGCGGCCGGCGAACGGCAGGGTGACCGAAAGATCGCCGCCCATCAGCCGGCTCATGGCGTCGCGCAGGGTGGCCAGCGGGTTCAGCTGTCGCCGGGTCATGGCCACCGAGACGCCGCCGCCGGCCAGGCCCAGCAGCACGCAGGCCAGGGCCAGCAGGGTCAGCTGGTGATAGACGGGCTGGAAGTAGGCCGCCTGCGGCACGCCGACATACATCACGCCGATCACCGCGCCCGAGGCGTCCTTGATCGGGTCGTAGGCGACGAAGAACGGCTTGCCCAGGATCTTGGCCTCGCCGCGATAGGGCTCGCCCTTGCCCAGCACCGTGTCATAGACGGGACCCTTGGCCAGGCTGGTGCCCACGGCGCGCGAGCCGTCGTCCTTGGTGACGTTGGTGGTGATCCGCGTGTCGCCCATGAAGACGGTGGCCGTGCCGCCGACCAGGGCCTTGACGCGATCGACGCCCTCGAAGTCGCCGTTCAGCGCGTGGTCGCCGACCAGCAGCCGGTCGCCCTCGCGCCGGAAGCTCTTGCCCCGCTCGCCCAGCACGTCCCAGGCCACCCGCATGCTGGCCTCCTGCGCCTGCGTCGCCTGGCGACGGGCGAAGTCCAGGGAGCTCTGCGCCACGATCCCCAGGACCGCGACGGTCAGGACCAGGAAGGCGGCGGCGATGGTCAGGCTGACCTTGGTGGAGATGCTGGCGCGCATGGGCCCTAACCTTGATGCGGATCAAGAGCCTGCATCGCGCGCATGGTTTAAAATCTTGATGAATATCAATGTTATGGAAGCGTCACCGAAGCGATCCGCGACGTTCGGTCGCGGGCGTGCGGGCGCTTACGTCCCCAGCACCTTGCGCAGCGACGCCTCGATCTGGCCGCCGCTCCAGGTGTCGCCATAGTCCTCGCGGGCCTTGGCGGCCAGCGCCTTCAGCGGCGGCAGGGCGGCGACGCGGCGGACCAGGGCGGCGGTGTTGGGCGCGGCCTCGTCGAGGATGTCGCCGATCGGCTCGAAGCGCTCGGTCATGGTCGACCACAGGGTGGCGGTGACGACGTCGGCGACGCCGGGCGTCTCGCCGCCCAGCAGGAAGCCGCTATCGGCCTTCAGGCCGTGGCGGCGGCCGGTCTCTTCCCAGAACGACATCCACTTCTTCAGGCGTGGGACGAACTCGTCCCAGCGCTTGTCGGTCCACATCTCGCGGCCGCCGTCGTTGGTCATCTCGTCGATGACGTCGTTGGCGTCGCAGACGACCTTCAGGGTGAGCGCGCGCAGCTCTGGCGTCGCCGGCAGCAGGTCCAGGGTCTCGCCCAGATAGAGGATCACCGCCGGCATCTGGGCGATGGCGACCTTGGCCTTGTGGTCGACCAGCATCGGCGGCCCCATGAACGGAACCGGCATGTCGGCGACCGCCCCGCCCATCAGGTCCGAGATCGCCGCGTCGCCGCCCTCGGTCCAGGTCTTGCCGGCCTGGGCCAGGACCGCGCGGACGAACTGCCCGCGAAACGGCGCGGACCAGTAGTAGAGCGTGTAGTCGGACATGGGGGGACCTCGGCGGTGGGATCCCTGTTCAACGCACCCATCCAGCCGCCGTTCACGTCAGGTCCAGGCCGGAAGCTCCGCCGGCGGCGCATAGCGATCGTTGCTGGGACCGCTTGTTTCCAGCGCCGTCCGGAGCGCCGTCAGGGCGCGCATCGGAAATCGCCGCGACCAGGCTTCGCGGTAGGCCTCCAGTCCCTGCGCCGCCAGAACCGCCGACGCGGCGCGCTCCACCGCCTGGGCGAAGGCCTCGACCGCGCAGCTGGCCTCGAAGACCTTGCGGTCGGGGCGGGGATCGTCGGCCTCCTCCACATCCCAGACCTCGATCCGCAGGCGCTCGGCCTCGCCGGCGCGTACGCATTCCAGGCGCCAGGCGTCGGGCCCGCGCTGGAACACACAGGCGGCGCGCTCACCTCCGACCGTCAGCATCAAGGCCGCCCGGACGAGATCGCCCAGCGGGTGGGTCGCGTGGGAAAGCGGCGAAAGCCGCCGGGTCTGGCCCTCAACGCTCAGCGTCAGGACGCCGGCGCCAGGCGCCTCGTCCTCGAACCGGATGTCGACAAGGTCGGTGCTCATGCCCGGAGCCTGGGCGGCGACGCCGCGGCTGGCAAGCCGCAACGAAAAAGGCCCGGGATCGCTCCCGGGCCTTTCCGTTAGTCAGTCACGAATGACTGTTATTCCGAGTCAGCCAGAGCGATTTCGGCCGGCAGCGGCTCCATCGCTTCTTCGCGCTGCTGGGCCAGCTGCTCGTCGCGCTTGGCGGCGACGCGCTGCAGGCTGCGCAGGTAGGAACCCGTACCGGCGGGGATCAGGCGACCCACGATGACGTTTTCCTTCAGGCCTTCCAGGGTGTCGGTCTTGCCGTGCACCGAGGCTTCGGTCAGGACGCGCGTCGTCTCTTGGAACGATGCGGCCGAGATGAAGCTCTTGGTCTGCAGCGAGGCCTTGGTGATGCCGAGCAGCACCGGTTGGGTCGTCGCCGGACGGCCGCCGCGGGCGACAGCCTTGTCCTGCTCCTTGTCGAACTCGGGCTTATCAAGGTGGTCGCCCTTGATGAGGCCCGTGTCGCCCGGCTCGAGGATCTCGACCTTCTGCAGCATCTGACGAACGATCGTCTCGATGTGCTTGTCGTTGATCGGCACGCCTTGCAGTCGATAGACTTCCTGGATCTCGTCGACGAGGAAGTTCGCCAGGGCTTCGACGCCCAGGATGCGCAGGATGTCGTGCGGATCCGGGTTGCCGTCGATGATGTACTCACCCTTGGTGATGAAGTCCCCGTCGTGGACGGCGATGTGCTTGCCCTTCGGGATCAGGAACTCGACGGCCTCGGCCTGATTGCCATCGGCGTCGACGTCCGGCGTGATCTTGATCCGGCGCTTGTTCTTGTAATCCTTGCCGAATTCGACACGGCCGTCCATTTCCGCGATGACCGCGCAGTCCTTCGGACGGCGGGCTTCGAAGAGTTCGGCGACGCGCGGCAGACCACCGGTGATGTCCCGGGTCTTGGCGCCTTCGGTCGGAATACGGGCGATGACTTCACCCGGCTTCACTTCGTCGCCGTCGGCGACCGACAGAATGGCGCCGACCGACAGGAGGTAGCGAGCCTCGCCGCCGTTGCTCAGGCGCTTGTACGAACCGTCGTCCGACAGCACGCCCATGCCTGGACGCAGGTCCGAACCACGGGTCGACGCACGCCAGTCGGCGATCACGCGCTGGGCGATACCGGTCGCTTCGTCGACTTCCTCGCGGACGGAGATGCCGTCCACCAGGTCTTCGGCGCGGACGCGGCCGCCCACTTCGGTGATGATCGGGGTGGTGTAGGGGTCCCAATCGCCGAGGCGCTGGCCGCGCTTGACGGTGTCGCCGTCCTTGACCTTCAGGCGCGCGCCGTACGGCGGCTTGTAGGTCTCGCGTTCCTTGCCATCGACCAGCACGCTCACCGAGGTGTTGCGGCTCATGATGACCAGGGCGCCGTCAGCCCCGATGACGGTCGGGCCGATCACGCGGACCGTACCGTCGTTCGACGCTTCGAAGAACGACTGCTCGGCCACCTGGGCGGTGCCGCCGATGTGGAACGTACGCATGGTCAGCTGCGTGCCCGGCTCACCGATCGACTGGGCGGCGATGACGCCGACCGCTTCACCGATGTTCACGGGCGTGCCGCGCGCCAGGTCGCGGCCGTAGCAGGCGCCGCAGACGCCGACCTTGGCTTCGCAGGTCAGGACCGAGCGGACCTTCACCGACTGAACGACCGCAGCCTCGATGGCGTCGGCGATGTTCTCGTCGATATAGGTGTCGGCCGGCACGACCAGCTCGCCGGTCGCCGGGTTCTTGACGTCTTCAGCCGTGAAGCGGCCCAGGACGCGCAGGCCCAGCGAGACCAGCACGTCGCCGCCTTCGACGACGGCGCGCAGGGTGATGCCCCGCGTGGTGCCGCAGTCTTCCTCGACGATGATGCAGTCTTGCGCGACGTCGACCAGACGACGGGTCAGGTAGCCCGAGTTGGCGGTCTTCAGCGCGGTGTCCGCCAGGCCCTTACGAGCGCCGTGGGTCGAGTTGAAGTACTCCTGAACGGTCAGGCCTTCCTTGAAGTTCGAGACGATCGGGGTCTCGATGATCTCGCCGGAGGGCTTGGCCATCAGGCCGCGCATGCCGCCCAGCTGCTTCATCTGGGCTTGCGAACCACGGGCGCCGGAGTGGGCCATCATGTAGATGGCGTTGATCTCGCGCTCGCGGCCGTTCTCGTCCTTATGCTTCATCTGAAGCTCGGCCATCATCTCGTCGGCGACGCGGTCCGTCGCCTTGGCCCAGGCGTCAACGACCTTGTTGTACTTCTCACCCTTGGTGATCAGGCCGTCGGCGTACTGTTGCTCGTACTCTTCGGCCAGCGAGCGGGTTTCGGCCACGATGGCCTCCTTCCGCTTCGGGATGATGATGTCGTCCTTGCCGAAGGAGATGCCGGCCTTGGCGGCCTCCTTGAAGCCCAGACCCATGACCTTGTCGGCGAAGATGACCGTCGCCTTCTGACCGCAGTGGCGGTAGACGATGTCGATCAGATTGCCGATTTCCTTCTTGGTCAGCGCCTTTTCGATCAGGCGGTGGCCAATCTGCGGGTGGTGCGGCAGCAGGGCGGCGATCTTCATGCGGCCCGGCGTGGTGTCGATCACCTTGCGCAGCAGAACGCCTTCCGGAGTCATCTCGGTGTGGCGCGCCTTGATCTTGGCGTGCAGCGAGATGACGCCCGCGTCCATGGCGGCTTCGATTTCACCCAGGTCGGCGAAGATCTTGCCTTCGCCCGGCTCACCCTCGCGAGCGACCGACAGGTAGTACAGGCCCAGGACGATGTCCTGCGACGGCACGATGATCGGGCGACCGTTGGCGGGCGACAGGATGTTGTTGGTCGACATCATCAGGACGCGCGCTTCCAGCTGAGCTTCCAGGCTCAGCGGGACGTGCACGGCCATCTGGTCGCCGTCGAAGTCGGCGTTGAACGCGGCGCAGACCAGCGGGTGCAGCTGGATGGCCTTGCCCTCGATCAGCTTCGGCTCGAACGCCTGGATGCCCAGACGGTGAAGCGTCGGCGCGCGGTTCAGCATGACCGGGTGTTCGCGGATCACCTCTTCGAGGATGTCCCACACCTGCGGCTGCTCGCGCTCGACCATGCGCTTGGACTGCTTGACGGTGCCCGACAGGCCCTTGGCGTCCAGGCGCGCGTAGATGAACGGCTTGAACAGCTCCAGCGCCATCTTCTTGGGCAGGCCGCACTCGTGCAGCTTCAGCTCGGGACCGACGACGATGACCGAACGGCCCGAATAGTCGACGCGCTTGCCCAGCAGGTTCTGACGGAAGCGACCTTGCTTGCCCTTCAGCATGTCGGCCAGCGACTTCAGCGGACGCTTGTTGGCGCCCGTGATGACGCGACCGCGACGGCCGTTGTCGAACAGGGCGTCGACCGACTCCTGCAGCATCCGCTTTTCGTTGCGGATGATGATGTCGGGCGCGCGCAGCTCGATCAGGCGCTTGAGGCGGTTGTTACGGTTGATGACCCGGCGATACAGGTCGTTCAGGTCCGAGGTCGCGAAGCGGCCGCCGTCCAGCGGCACCAGCGGACGCAGTTCCGGCGGGATGACCGGAACGACCGTCAGCACCATCCACTCGGGACGGTTGCCCGACTCCTGGAAGGCTTCCAGGATCTTCAGGCGCTTCGAATACTTCTTCTGCTTCATGTCCGACACGGTGCCGGCCAGTTCCTCGCGCAGACGCTCGGCCTCTTTCTCGAGGTCGATGGCCTTCAGCAGGTTCTGGACGGCTTCGGCGCCGATCTCGGCGGTGAAGCTGTCGTCGCCGTACTCTTCCTGAGCGCGCATGTAGTCGTCTTCCGACAGCAGCTGGTGCTGCTTCAGCGGGGTAAGGCCCGGCTCGGTGACGATGTAGTATTCGAAGTACAGGACGCGCTCGATGTCCTTCAGCGGCATGTCGAGCATCATGGCGATACGCGACGGCAGCGACTTCAGGAACCAGATGTGGGCGACCGGCGAGGCCAGTTCGATGTGGCCCATGCGCTCGCGACGGACGCGGGCCAGGGTGACTTCAACACCGCACTTTTCGCAGATGATGCCCTTGTACTTCATGCGCTTGTACTTGCCGCACAGGCATTCGTAGTCCTTGGTCGGGCCAAAGATACGGGCGCAG